>CAUHML010000029.1 GCA_959606905.1 uncultured Bacteroides sp.
TTTGTTTCAAGCGTTGAAACCAATCGTTTCACGGCACGAAACACTTTGTTTTGCTATTTGTTCTAAGAAGGCAATGCTTCGGAATCAACGTTTTCTCTTAGAGAACCACTCTTTAAACTCTGCTACTCGGGCTTTGCTGACAAGTATTTTTTCTTTGATTCCTGAATAATACAAGTTGATGGACAGGCGGCTGTTGAACCATAAGTCAATATCTTTGATAGCTTCTCGCGAAATAAGATATTGGCGGTTAGCCCGAAAGAAAAGAGAAGGATTGAGACACTCCGTAAGTTCATCTAATGTTTGAGAGAAACAGTATTCGGTTTCATCGGTTAAGACTACTTTGACCTGACAGTCCTTAATATAAAACAATTGTATCATATCTACAGAAACAGGCAATAGTTTGTCTCCTTTGGTAGGAATAAGGAAATGACTTTTATAGTTTTCCTGCTTTTGGAGTGAATGTATCAGTTTCAGTAGCTCATTCTCCTGTTGTGGAAAGGGGAACTGGTGTTTGTCAGCAGCATCTTGTAAACCTTGGAGCTTATCGAAAGCGTGTTCTATGTCTTCCTTACCGATGGGTTTTAATAAGTAGTCGATGCTGTTTACTTTAAATGCGCGTAATGCATATTCATCATAGGCAGTTGTAAAGATAATCGGACAAGTAATATTGATATGATTGAATATCTCGAAGGCGGAACCATCTGCCAGGTGAATATCCATGAATACCAGTTCCGGCATCGGATGAGAACTGAACCATTCGATAGTGGAACTGATACTATCCAGTATGGTCACGATTTCTCCATTCGGTTTTATCTCATTAAGCAGTGAAGTCAGGTTTCGTACTGCTGCTTTTTCGTCTTCTATAATGACAATCTTCATGGTGATTATTGTTCTAGTTGTGATTTTTCAATCAAAGGAATACAAACTGTAAACTCTCTGTCCTCCGTTATTTGTATATCCCGTTTAAACAAGAGCCTGTATCGCTTGGCAAGGTTGGCAAGTCCGATACCGGTTCCGGAAGTTGCAGTCCATTTGGGCTGAATGTCGTTGCTGATAGACAAATTGCCGTTATCGTCCGTCGTGATATGAATGGTCAACGGCTTCCGGTCGCTGATTTCGTTGTGCTTTACTGCATTCTCAATCAACACTTGCACCGCCATTGGAGGGAGGAGATATTCTTCGTATGCATTGCTTATCTGTATGTCGAATTGTAGATTGTTCTCAAAACGCATCTTTAATAGAAAAATATAAGCGGAAACAAATTCCATTTCTTCCCGGAGACTGACACATTGTGACTCATTACTTTGTAAAGTATACCTTAGTACCCGGGAGAGTTCCTGAATGTAATCCTGCGCTTTATCCTGATTTTCGCGTACCAGCGAACGCAGGGTATTCAGCGAGTTGAACAGCATGTGTGGGTTCAGCTGATTCTTCAGTACTTCATACTGATTGCGGAGATTCTCTGCCTGAAGCTGTTCGTTCTCAATAAGTACCAGTTGCTGCTTGAATATAAGATGAATGATACAGCAACTACTGGTGACGAGACATGCCACAATAAAATCCCGCAATGGATGCAAATAATGATGTACCATGGCATCGATGGCCGGAATATCAAACGTTCTGTGAAGGAAAACAAAAAACTGTCCTGACAAGTTACTCAATATCCATGTCACGATAAAGGAAAGCAAAATCTTTGTCCCTGTAATTTTAATGGACGCCTGATTGAAATGAAACAAACGGGTATTGATGGCAAAAAGTAACAATAGCGACAGAAAGGTAAACAGGATTTCGTTTGCCACATCTATAAACTTCATCCCCGGGAATAAGGAATGACTTTCGAAACGGTCGAAAAGAGATACTGATTCAGGAAAATGAATCAGTACAGCAACCGCTAAGGAGATGATGACTGTGGAAAGTATATATTTATCTTTTTTTATTGCTTTGGCTATCATACAACAAAGATAGTGGTAAATTATGAGTTACCGGTTATAAAATGTCAATGCTGTTGTCACAGTTGGTCAATTATTGTTTTTGAATGTGTGCCGTGACGTACATACCGGGGCGGAATTGTACATTTTCCTCCTTGATGGAAGCATATACTTCGAGCGAACGATTGGTTTCGTCTACTTTTTGTCCGATGGAAATCACGATACCGTGAAAGGTTTGTGTCCCCATTCCGTTTACACGAAACTGTACCGGGCTGCCGACTTGTATGTCTGCAAGATCTTTCTCGTAAGTAGTCAGGCAAAGCATCGGGCTGCTTTTATCGATAAGTTCGCAAAGGGCTTCTCCCGGATTGATATATTTGCCGATGTTCATCGCTACATTAGCGGCATAACCACTAATGGGGGCTTTGACTTCCAGTAGCGGTTGTATTCCGTTCTTAAGTAATGCCTCCGTTTGAACGCCTAAAAGAGAAAGTTGTGCAGCAGCGGCGTCCTGGCGACTCTTCATGGAGAGAAAGTCCGCTTTACTTTGCTGGAATTTCTTTTGAGAAGCTGCTTGTTCGGCAGACAGATTTTTTTGCCGTTCGTATTCAGCTAAGAGATATTCGGTCTGTGCGTGACTGTCCAGATAAGTTTGTTGCAGGGTGATGAACTCCGGATTCTCTAACGTGGCGATTACACTGTTTGCAGCCACCCATTGCCCTGGAAGCAGAGAAGCTTTTTTTACAATGCCTCCCATGGTTAAAGCAATGGTTGCCTGACGTTGAGGAGGAAGAACGATTCGTCCGTTGAACGAAACCTGATTAGGCTTTGAGGTAGCTGAAGTGATGGCATCCACTTCGGGTTGTGCGATGGTATCTGCTATCGTTTCGGCAACGGGAATTGCGGCGGATTCGTTATTTGTAGTTTGCTGGTTTCCTTTGCAAGCCGTTAGAACTAGTAAAAGGATGGGATAAACTATTTTTTTCATATCTTATGTTTTATAATAATTATTCAGGGTGATGTATCTCATTCAATGTCTCGATTTTCCACCTACTTGAAAAGTTCATATTCCAGTGCAGCAATATTGTATTGGTAGACTGTTTCAATATAGCCTCTGCGTATCTCTCTGGCGGTGGTAATCGACTGTATATATTCGGCAATGCCTGTTTCGCTCTGCTGCAATTGCAGGTTGGCTGCCTTTGTCAGTTCATCCGCTTCTTTCAGGGCAGAAGAGGTATAATATCGTAAACTCTCGTTACATCTGCGGAGGGATGCTTCCAGTTCGAGTGTCTTATTTCTTAACTCCCGGATGTTGGCATCTGCCTGTATTTGCGCTGAAGTGGCAGTTAGCCGTGCCTGCTTCACTTTGCTCTTTTGTGGCAGGAAGTAGATGGGGAAAGAAACCCCGATCATCCAGGCATTCAGATTCTTAAGTGGGAGAATGTCCTGACGTGTATACCCCACACTGATTTCAGGAAAGAAATGGCTCTGCTCTACACGGAGCATTGCTTTCGCTTCATCTGCCTGGCTTTGAAAGTAAGCAGTATGTGCTCCCGACAGGTTTCCATCCGAAATGTCGGTATAGAATAAGGATAAAGTGGAATCTACCGGAACAATGGGATCGTTGGAGTAGCAACTCCATTGGAAACGTGCCAATGCCATTTTCTCTTCTTCTTTTGCTTGGAACCAGCGGTTATGCAGATCGGCAGCTATGGTGGTCATCATATTTTTCTCTAGCAAGGTGATCTCTCCTTGTTGGTATCGTAATTCTCCGATGCGCTGCAGTTCTTCTGCCATTTTATCCTGATCCCGATACATTGAACAGAGATTAGTGGCATATTGGTAGTAGGCCCACGCCCTTTTCACTTCTGCTGTGATTTCTTTCTCTACCATCTGCCGATAATAGGTGTTCGTTTTTACCTGACGGTTGACTAACGCATTCTTGTAGAATGGCGTTAGAAGGGAGCCCAGACTTTGCTCGAAAGCCAGTTCCTTGTCTTTTTTGTTTTCTCCGTTAAGTTGACCCCAGGAATAGCTGAACGAGGTAGGCGTTGCTTCTATCACTTCTCCGCGAGTGGCTTTGGCTTGTTGAATAGCATTATTGGCTATTTTCAGGCGAGGATGATTTTGTTTGGCTATTTCTATCGCCTGTTCGAGACTGACTGTTTGTGTCTGTTGAGCGGAAACGAACGCGGGAAGAAACAAGAACAGGAGACACAATCCCCCGAAAGGCCGGCGCAGTTTGATTCCCGGACGTCTCCAGGTAGCAAATGAATTTACAATTTTGTAAAACACCGGAATGATGAGTAAAGTCAGTACGGTAGAAATAATCAAGCCACCGATGACCACTGTTGCCAACGGACGTTGTACTTCTGCGCCGGCTGAAGTGGCTATTGCCATCGGGACGAATCCCAAAGATGCAACCAGTCCTGTCAGGAATACAGGACGGAGCAAGTGTGGAGTCCCTCTTTTGATAATCTGGTTTGTAGTCATGGAATAGGTATTTTGTTTACGAAGTTCGTTGAAGTGATTTACCATCAGGATACCATTCAATACTGCTACCCCGAACAAAGCAATGAATCCTACTCCGGCCGATATGCTAAACGGGAGCCCGCGTAGCCAAAGTGCGGCGATACCACCGATGAGCGATAGGGGGACGGTTGAGAATACCATCAGGGTATAGGTGATGTTCTTGAATGCGAAGAACAGAATCAACAGAATAAGCATTAATGCCACTGGGATGACCACCAGTAAGGTATTGATGGCATTTTGCAAGTTTTCGAACTGGCCGCCGTATTCGAAGTAATATCCCGGCTTCAGTTTGATGTTCTTGTCCAGTGTCTCTTGAATATTGGCGACAACTTGCTGGATGTCTGCGTCACGCACATTGACACCGATGACGATGCGCCGTTTGGTTGCATCCCGATTGATTTGCAGTGGCCCACTGACAAGGTCGATGCTTGCTACCTCTCCAACAGGAATTTGAATTCCTTCCGAAGTGCGTACAAACAACTTATCAAGATTCAAGTCGGCCACTTTCTCCTGGTCAAGCCGTACCACGAGATCGAATCTCCGTTCGTTTTCAAAGACTACACCTGTTGACTCTCCGGCATAGGCAGTTCGGATAATGGTGTTAAGCTCTTGTATGTTGATGCCGTAACGGGCTATTTTGCTACGGTTGTATTTCACTACCAATTGGGGTAATCCCATCGTCTGCTCAACGATGACATCCGCTGCTCCCGGCACTTTTTCTACAAAGGTAGCTGCTTCTTTGGCTCTTTCATATAATTCGTGCGTGTCTTCTCCATATAGTTTGATGGCAATATCTGCTTTTGCTCCCGTCATCAGCTCGTTGAAGCGAAGCTGTATCGGTTGCGAGAAGTTGAATTCGGCACGTTCGGAGAGCGGAGCAAGTGCGTCTTTCATTTTATCCACCATTTCTGCACGGCTTCCGGCACTTGTCCATTCTTTGAATGGTTTCATGATAATCATCACATCGGCATCTTCCACTGCCATCGGGTCAGTGGGAACTTCCGCCGTTCCTATTTTGGCTACCACGTGTTTGATTTCAGGGAATTTATCCATTAATGCTTTCTCTGCCAAGCGGGAAACTTCGATACTTTCGGTCAGCGAACTTCCTGCGGGTAGTGTCATTTGCATGGCAAAATCACCTTCGTCCAAAGTGGGAATGAACTCTGCTCCCAGGCGGGTAAAGAGAAAAAGTGAACCGATCAGCGCGGAGAAGGCTATGATGACGGTACGCCATTTGTAACGAAGACAGGCGCGCAGGGTGTGCTGGTAGATCTTGTTCAGTTTCTCGAAGAAGCGGTCGGCAAGGGTGGGTTTCACAACAATGGTATGCTTCAGAAAGAGGGAGGCCATCATAGGAACATAAGTCAGTGAGAGAATTAAGGCTCCGATAATGCAGAACACAAGTGTTTTTGCCATGGGGGTGAAGTATTTCCCTTCAATCCCGTTCAATGTAAGGATGGGGAAGAAGACGATAAGGATAATCAACACTGCAAAAGTGGCCGAACGTGTAACGCCGGAAGCTCCTTTTTCCACTTCTTTGTCCATCTCTTTGCGGGTCAGTGTGCGGCCTCGGAATTGTTTTCCGTAAATGTGGGCGAGGATACCTTCCAATATAACGATAGAGCCATCTACTACAATACCAAAGTCAATGGCGCCAAGACTCATCAGATTGGCGGTGACATTGAATACACGCATCATGATAAAAGCGAAGAGCATTGCCAGCGGGATGACGGATGCTACAATCAGTCCGGCACGGAGGTTGCCGAGGAAGAGGATGAGTACAAGGAAGACGATAACCGCTCCTTCAATCAGGTTGTTGACAACCGTAGAGATGTTCCGGTTTACCAGTTCCGAACGGTTCAAGTAAGGTTCTATACTGACTCCTTCGGGTAATAGCTGCTGTATTTTTTCTACCCGTTTTTCGAGTTCTTGAGTCACTACATTTGCGTTGGCACCTTTCAGCATCATGGCAATTCCGCCGACACACTCGCCCTCACCATCCTTTGTCATGGCACCGAAACGCTTTGGAGAACCGAAGCGGACAACTCCTACATCACTGATATGTACCGGAATCCCATTTCGGTTGGTCACTACAATCTGTTCAATATCCTTGATGCGGGTAATCATACCTTCCGACCGGATATAGTAGGCATTCTTTATCTTCTCAATGTAGCTTCCGCCGGTATTTTGGTTGTTGCTGCTAAGTGCTTCGAACACCTCGCCGATAGTGATATTCAAAGAGAACAGGGCGTCCGGATCAACGGCTACTTCATATTGTTTCAGGTAACCGCCGAAACTATTGATTTCTACTATACCGGGTATACCGGACAACTGACGTTTCACCATCCAATCTTGAATGGTGCGGAGTTCCATTGCGTCATATTTCTTCTCATATCCGGGAGCTACCTTCAATATATACTGGTAAATCTCTCCCAGACCGGTAGTGATGGGCATCATCTCCGGTGTTCCGAGTTCGGAGGGAATTTCGCTTGTTACGCTTTGTATTTGTTCATTTATCAACTGCCGTGCATCGAGTGTGGGGACACTTTCTTTAAAAACGACCGTTACGACCGATAGCCCGAAGCGGCTGACAGAACGGATATCTTCGACATTCATAATATTGCTCATCGCTATTTCGATAGGCATAGTGATGAGTTGTTCCACCTCTTGTGGCGCGAGTGTAGGAGATACGGTCACTATTTGTACCTGATTATTGGTAATGTCGGGCACGGCATCAATAGGTAGTGTCAGCATCGCATAGATACCTCCGATAAACAGGAAGAGAGTAGTGAGTCCTACAAATAGTTTCTTCTTGATTGAAAAACGTACAATAGCTGTAAACATGACTTTCGTTGTATTATTATTTCACGGTACAAAATTACTACCTATCTTTATCCGTTATCACTAAGAATAAATGAAGCGGAAAGATTGTGGGGTGAAGTGACGGATTTGGGAATTGAAAGATGTAAAATCATAGTTCTTGTTTCACTGCTGAACAAACATTTCTTTCAGTTTACTCGTTTAATATAAAAACAAACTAAATGTATATTCAGCATGAAAACATTCGTCTTGATGATGGTAAGCCTGTTGTTTGCAATTTCTTCGGAAGCGCAAAACAAGTCTTTTTATGATTTTACAGTGAAAACTATTGATGGTAAGGACTTTTCTCTTTCTTCACTGAAAGGTAAGAAAGTGCTGGTAGTCAACGTGGCATCTAAGTGTGGGCTGACGCCCCAGTATGCTCAACTGGAGAAACTATATGAGAAATATAAAGAAAAAGACTTTGTTGTTATCGGTTTTCCGGCGAATAACTTTATGGGACAAGAGCCGGGTAGTAATGAGGAAATAGCTAAGTTCTGTTCTTTGAACTACGATGTTACTTTTCCGATGATGGCTAAGATTTCCGTTAAAGGAAAAGATATGGCTCCTCTTTACCAATGGTTGACGGAGAAAAAACAGAATGGGAAAGAAAACGCACCGGTTCAGTGGAACTTTCAGAAGTTTATGATTGACGAGAACGGACGTTGGGCGGGAGTTGTGTCTCCGAAAGAAAGTCCGTTCTCTGAAAAGATTATTACTTGGATAGAGAAGGAATAAGAGAGACTTTTTTCAGCTCTTCTTCGAAGTTGGGAGTGAAGATTCCTTTACCCAGATTTTCTTTTATTTCTTCGATCTTCCAAAATCGTCCACCGTCCAGTTCGTCGCTGGGATGGATTTCTTCCTCATAAACGGTTTTGTGGACAAAAACAAGCTCTTTTTCACGGCTGGATTCAAAAACATAACTGGTGAGAAGCTCGGGGGTGAAGTCTGTGATGCCCAATTCTTCACGGACTTCTCTCTTTAGGGCGATTTCTACGCTTTCGCCCAAATCAATATGTCCGCCCACAGCCGTATCCCATTTTCCCGGTTGAATGTCTTTCCATTCGGGTCGTTTCTGTAAATAGATGTCTCCTTGGGCATTGAATACGTGAAGGTGAACTACCGGATGAAGCAGTTTGCTACCGCTGTGACATTCTCCGCGAGTAGCGGCTCCGGTGATATTTCCCTGTTCGTCTACGATAGGGAACATTTCCTGGTTATTATCGCTTGGCATAGTGTCTTTTATATTGGGTGAAATCTTACGGAGAGGAGAATATCTTATGGTATTAATAAAGAAGAATCTCCATAACTTAGGAATCGGAAATCATGCGCCAGTGCATAATCATAAATTGTGTGCCAATTCCCTTTTACAAAAGCTGAAACCAAAAGCAGCAAGGTACTTTGCGGCTGATGGAAATTAGTAACCATCGCTTTTACTATTTTATAATTGTATCCCGGTGCTATGATAATCTGTGTACTGGTGTGAAGGGTTTCCAAACCATTCCTGTCGAGATATCCTAATATCTTTTGCAACGCAACAACGGGAGGAATCTGGTCGTACTTTTCATAAGGCTGCCATTGTTTGACACGTAGTTCTTCTTCCGTAGCATACGGATTTTCAGCCAATGTAACTCCAATGTGATACAGGCTTTCCAGAGTCCGTACAGAAGTAGTCCCTACTGCAATAGCACAACCGTCATGGTCAATCAGTTTTTTGATGGTACTCCGGTTGACCGATATATATTCCGTGTGCATTTCGTGACCTTCGATTTCTTCACTTTTTACAGGTTTGAATGTGCCTGCTCCTACATGTAGAGTTAATTCTTCAAGATCAATCCCTTTTTCTTGAAGTGCATCCAATACTCGTGGAGTAAAATGTAATCCCGCCGTAGGCGCAGCTACCGAACCTTTAATCTTAGAATAAACAGTTTGATAAGTCTCCTTGTCACTTTCTTCCGTATCCCGGTTTAAGTAAGGAGGAATAGGAAGTTCTCCGAATACTTCAAGGATATCGGCAAACGTCACTTCCGGATTATCCCATGCAAAATCTACCCAATGGCTGGTTCCTTTGCATTCTCCTCGGGTAGCGGTCAGAGTAATGGGGAATCCTTTGACGGTCATTTCGCGTTTCAACTGTCTGTCTTTCCATTTCTTCAGATTGCCGATCATGCAAAGCCAGGCGGCATGTGCTGTCTGTTGGAAATTTAAGACATAATCGTTTGGCTGGATCGGTTCAAGACAAAACACTTCGATCAGTGCTCCCGTCTCTTTTCGAAAATGGAGGCGTGCCTGAATGACTTTTGTATTATTGAATATCATCAGACTGCCTTGCGGCAGATATTCCGGCAAAGAAGTGAAAACATCTTCACTAACTTCTCCACGACGGTATATTAAGAGTTTGGACTGGTCGCGGGTAGGCAACGGGAATTTAGCAATACGTTCATCCGGAAGAGGATAACTGTATTCACTGATATGGATATGTCTAGGATCTTCTTTCATTGTTTTCTAAAATAAAAAGAGGTTAGAACCCATTCGGTTTCTAACCTCTTTAACCAGTCGGGGTGACTGGATTCGAACCAGCGACCACACGCCCCCCAGAGGTATTTTATTATTTTTATTAGTTGATATTACTTTTAATTATTGTTGTACATGGCTGAAAATCAAATAAGTAATTTCTATTAGATTTTACTTGTTTTGATTACATGTGTTCCAAATGTGTTCCACTAAAACAAAGAGCTATATACACGTGGTCTTAATATTGAGTGCAAAGATAATGAATAAAATTGTTTCTTGAATCAATTAGTCTGTCTAAAAGTGCGGAACTATTATCAAATGCCTTCTTGAACTCCCTTTTTCCCTGTTTTGTATTTTTAACTTTTATGATATCGTTTTGATTGTTTGTTGTTTATACTTGTAGAGTGCTCGCAAAATAGAACTCTCAATTTTTTCTATCGTATTAGAGAATATAGAGGTATTAATACTTCTCATAACGATATAAAAGACATTGAGTATGATAAGTTTTGTAAAAAGGAATGATGTTGCTAATGCACAAGGATTATATGCTGTTCGTCTAAGAATATGCAAGGAACGACAGCGTAGGTATTTTTCTTTAAACATATTCGCGGATAATGAATACTGGGATGAGGAAAACGAATGTTTCCGTATTCTTAAGAATGTGAGAGATAAAAAGCAGAAAGAAGAAAACGAACAACGTAAACAGTATAATTATTTGCTGAATAGCTATAGGATGCAAGCGCAAGAAATAATAGAAAGCTTTCGAAGAGAGCACATAGATTGGACTTTAAATCAATTTGCAGACGCTTTCCTGAATAAATCGAAGCAAGGGAAAATAAAAGCTTATATGGAGAACCATATTAATACTTTGCGTGAAACTGGGCATATTGGTAATGCTAATTGTTATGCTGCAACTTTAAATATGCTTGAGCATTATGATAGTAGATTGGATCAAAAGGTATTTTCAGAGATTGATATAAAGTTTGTGAATGGATTCGATATTTTCCTTCAAAAGAGAGGATGTAAAGGAAATACAAGAAAGTACTATTTTAAAGCATTGCGCAGCATTTTAAATAAGGCTATTCAAGAAAAAGAAGCAACGGAGAAAACTTATCCTTTTGGTAAAGGTGGTTTTCAAATAGCAAAATTGGATGAAGAAACAGAAAAGCGTTATCTTCCTATGGAATATTGGAAAAAAATAAAAAATACAGTTTCGGAAAAGCCACAACGAGAGTACGCCCGCAAGCTATTTCTATTGTCATTTTATTGCTATGGAATATCATTTATTGATATGGCATATTTGACAAGAAACAATATTGTAAAGTTTAATGGTGGAGAGTATATTGTCTACAAACGCCATAAAATACAACATCAAAAGGGTGTGAAACCTATTAAGATTAAAATAACGAAAGAAATTGAGCGTTTATTAGATAGCCTTAAAGAGAATAGCCCTACAGTGGATGATTTTATTGTGCCAATAGTTTCTATTAGTGGTTATACTGGAGAAAAACTATATAATCACATCCGTTATAGGTATAAAAAATATAATGATTATTTGGCAGAGTTGGCACAAGAACTGCAAATAACTGATATGAAATTGACAACATATGTAAGTCGGCATACTATGGCGATGATGTTACAACGCAATGATGTTTCCCGTGAACATATTTCCCAAATGTTGGGACATGCAGATATGAAAACTACCAATACTTATTTAGATAGCTTTGATACAACTGTAATAGATGAGGCTGCAAAGGTTTTATATGACGTGTAATTTTGAGATAGCGTTTCTGTGGGTATTCGTAACTTATTAAACCGAAGTTAAAAGTTCAATGAAGAAATAGGATTTAATGGATTCTGATATTTTTAACGAAAAAATATTTGTTTTAAATGAAGTTGTTTGTAGTTTTGCAGTGAGACTAGAATGGAGAGTCGAATTAACAAATTTATCGCTTAGTTCCCTGTTTCATTCCTCTCTGACGAAACGAATCTGTAACTTATTGCGTTTCTTAATATTTTCAGGATTCTTTTTTATCATTTTTGTATTAGGGTATACAAAGTAAAAGGTGGTAAAGGAGGCTTTTTTAGGCACAGATCTTTAAAAGTATATTCTGATTATATACGTGTGGAGCGGTATGTTTTGCCATACGGATAGCCCTCTTGGTTGGGGTCAAACCAAGAAAACTAACCCTAAAACTTTTTTAGTATTAACCAGCTATGGGGATTAAAGTATTTTCTCATAGCATAAAATCGTTTATTATGTTGTATAATAATATACTACATGATGACGCATTGGTGGTACAATTAACGGTTAGTCAAATAAAGGCTATTATCAGAGATGTGCTCCAAGAGTCGCCATTATATTTAACGAGTGAGAAATCTGAAACTCTTACTATTGAAGAAGTTTCAGAACTGACGGGTTACAAAAAGGCTACGCTTTATAAGTTAACCCATGAGCGAAAAATTCCTTTTCATAAGCCTGCACACGGTGGGCGAAGAATCTTTTTTAAACGGGCAGAAATCAATCAATGGTTAGAATCTAATCATTTTGAAACCTATGAAGAGTCTTTTGAGAATGTGAAAGGAAAGAAAGTTTTAAACTCTAAATTAAATAGTTATGAGAAAAGTAAATAGTGAAGATAAGAGAAAAGGTTTTGTATTTTATTGGGGATATTATGATGCAATGCAGAAACTGAGCAACAAAAATAAGCTCATTGCATTTGAAGCAATAGTACAATATGAACGTTATCAAGAACTGGATCTTGAAAAGTTGCCTAAACAGGTATATCCTATATTAATAATGGCTATACCAGGTATTGATAAAAGAATAGCTGAATATAATAAAAAGGTTGCGAAAAAGAGTGCGTCAGATTTTGAAGAGAATTCTGAAAGGAAAGTGTCGTTACCGTTCAAAAAGACTTTGTTAACAGCAAATGAGGATGAGTCTACAGAGAGTAAATATTTTGAAGATTGAATCAATTTTGCTCAATTTTGCTCAATTTTGAAATGGTTTTATTGTTTAACTGTTTAATTATCAACAAAATGAAGAATGATGAAAAACTTCTAAAAGATAGAGTTAATAAGAATGATAATTCTAAAGAAAAAATAGAAAAGAAAAAAAATAAAAATATAAATGAAAAAGGAGCTAGCGGAATCTTTACTCCCTTGGATGTACCGATAGTGTCAGTGTTTGAAAATCATTATAGTAAAGAACCTCTTTATGAAGTGAGATTAGATAAGTTCTTGCATACGACTAAGTTTAAAACACAAGTTGAAGAATACAGAGCTAGTACTGATGATGAGTTTAGAAGAAAAATTAAAGGAAGTCTTAGGTGTGTAACACCAAGTGGAACATTTAGCCAAAGACAAGAATCTAGCATTATAAAACATACTGAATTAATATGCGTAGATATTGATGCAAAAGATAATCCAATGTTTGATTTGGCAAAGGCTAAACACATGATTGGTGAATGTTGTCCGAGTTTGTATTATGCAGGCTTATCGCTTAGTGGGGAGGGTATATTTCTTATATTTAGAATCTCGAATCCGGAATTTCATAAACAGCATTTTGAGGCTCTAGCAGAGTTTTTAAGTAGAAAGTTTGAATTGCAAGTTGATAGGAGTGTTAAAAGCCCTGTTAGTTTGAGGGTGGTAAGTTATGATCTGACCCCTTATTATAACCCTAATCCTGTTCCATTTCCATATACAATGGAGACTGATGTTAAATCTGGACATGTAATAAGAACAGTAACCCAAAAAGAAAATATTCTTAAGCGTGTAAAAAAGGCTGTTTCAATCATCCAAGCAGAACGGATTGATATTACTAATCAATATCAGAATTGGTTCAAGATAGGATGTGCATTAGCTTATGAGTTTGGTGAGGATGGGAGATATTGGTTTCACATGATTAGCCGTGTGTATAAAGATTATAATGAAGGTGGTTGTGATATTCAATATAATCGGTGTCTGAAATACAAAAAAGACGATGGAGCTAAGATTGGAACATTCTTTTATTTATGTAAACGCTATGGAGTAAATTATGAGTAAAAGCAGTGAATTGTAGGCTGTTTAAAATGTATTGTTGGTTAAATAATGATAACGAATATAAACGATGCAGTCGTTTGTTATTGCTAGCTAATTATAATTTTAAGATGTAATATGCTTATATCCAAATTTTTAATGATATAGCATATTACTAGTTGAGCAAAGGGGAAGTGTGAACGTATGTTACGTGCTTCTCCTTTACTAATTTTTATTATCGTATTAATAATATAACCCAAAGCAAAGAAAACAATACTCCTTAATCAGAGTGTTTTTAAGTAATTTTACTATCTTTGCAAAGTCACAAATAGTGGCAAATGTAATAGTGAAAGTGTTTCGCTTTTATCCTGTGTAGGAAATCTGACAGTTTCAAAAAAGCAGGGGTAAGCAATGACATTCATCACTTGGGTAGCGTATGTTCAAAAGACATATACTAAACAGGTGTGGAGTATTGTTTATTTGCTTTTGGGTTTTGTCAGAACCTCCTACACAATAAACGAATGGCTCCACACTTGAACCAATACAATAATTTTAAGTTCTTGAATTACAGTATATTTAATTTAAATCAATAGCTAAACGATACCAAAATATTCCCATTAAAAACAGATGTGCCCTATACTTTACTAGACGGCAATAATTTTGGGGCACATCTCTATTTGGAACCAGATATGAATTATTTAATCATATAGATTTAGACAAATGAACTATATCATTTAGACAATTCGATTCCCGAGAGTAAGTCTATCTATAAATTTTAATGCAAAAACTAATACAATAATGCATTAGGGTTAAAATGCATTCCTAATGTATTGAACTCTTTAGCAATATCTTTTTTCCATGCGCCTCGGCCATCATATGAAACATAGACGACACCATCAACATCTCCAGGCTTTTCTACCTCTTCTTTAATTAAGGCACAAACTCTCTCGCGCCCAAGTTTTCCTATAAGATATCCGTGTTCAAAAACTACATTTTGCCTTGCTCTTGGCTGTACGTTTGGACAATCCTTCGAGGCTCCTTTATCACACGGAGTATATAATACTATTGCATAACAAACGTTTGTGAAAGCTTCTATTTTTTCAATTATCGTTTTACCTGTATTCGGTTGTTCATGCAGAATAATGGGATTATAACCCATATCAGTTATAAACCGTGCAACCTCATTTTTCAATCCACTATCGTGGCCATGAACAATAAAAACATCTTTATTTCCCATATTAACTTTTACACTTCTGTCATTATTATCATTTGGTGCTGTCTGTGGAATTAAAGGTAATTGACCCATTATACTCTCAAGGCAGACAACTTTTTCATTTATTTGTTGCTTAGCTTCTTTGATAATATCTTCACCAAATAATCTTGTTGGATCTCCGGTACGACCATATACTCTATAATAGGATTGAGGCGAATCGTTATCGTCAAAAGAACGGCTTATCAATTCGCTATTATATGAATCCCATTTTTTATAATCTGCAAGAAATGAATTTTTCTCATCTTCGTCATATTCCTTTATTTTAACAATCGTTCTGTAGCGCACAATGGTTGTGTCATCTTCGCTAACTTCACGTTTTAGCAAGTCGCAACCTTTTGCAATCTGAGACTTCAACCATAATTCGAATTCTTCCTTTTTCTTGATAAGATTTCCTGTAGCCATAAATCCAAATAGTTTTTTGCAAAGATACGAATTTCGCAGAACAAATTGATGATTTAATCATTTTTTTGTGTTCTTCTGCAATATATAACCTGATAAATCAAATATATTCCCATATAATTTGTATCTTTGTAACCATATTGGATAGTCATATAAATATGGAGCGTAAATTACTGAACCGAATCAAAGTCGTTCTCGCAGAGAAAAACAGAAGTAATAAATGGCTCTCGGAACAATTGGATAAAGATCCTGCCATAATCTCCAAATGGGTTACCAATACAACACAACCCAATGTAGAGACGCTGATTCAAATATCCAAAGTTTTGGGTGTAACCGTGGATGACTTGTTGAGAACGGAATAATAAATTTATGGAAGCAGTCAAATTATATAAATATCTAGATTTTACCGGTGGATTGATGATGCTACATTATAGTAATCTTCAATTTACCAATGCTACGCAGTTGAACGACCCGTTTGATTGTCACCCGTCGTTAATTGATTTCTCCAATGTTCCGAAAGAAGCGTGTGGAGGATGGACTCCGGAAATAATTGAAGAATTGAGAAGAGATCCATTTCGTAGAACCAGAGAAGAGGTGTGGATATGCAGCCTTTCTAAAATCTATGATTCAATCTTGATGTGGAGTTATTATAGCAAGCATAAAGGGATCTGTATTGGCCTGGATATGGAGAAAGCCAAAAAGTATCTTTCGATAATACAAGGAACAATCATGATTGGTTGTTCTGAGGTGGAAGTACAATACAAGGATATTGTAGAGAAGCCTAATTATTTTAGGGATGCAGAAGATTTCTTCCGTTATCAATTATCTACAAAAGCAAAAGCTTGGGAACATGAACAAGAGGTCAGACTGTTTATTTTAGATCCTTGGCCGACATATATGAGTTTATTGCCGGATCAGAATGATGAAAAAGGTCCGATTGATTGGAAAGAGGTTCGGGCTTTTCCTGAAATCGGAGGAGAGTGCTTTGAGTCTGTCTATCTGGGAATCAATATGGATACAGATGAGAAATCAAAAATAATAAGCGTTGCACGAAAATTAAATCCTGACATTAAGATTTACCAAATGGGAATTGATGCAAATGCTTTTAAGTTGAATACTGAATTGATAAAATAGTAAAATGGCTAAGAAACAGAATAAAGCTGTAAAGGAAGAAACCCTTGAAACGATACTTTTCAATTGTCGTAATAGTCTGCGTGGGCGTGCAGCCATGACAGATAAACGCGACCTGCTGTTAACTCTTGTATTCTTGAAATTCATAGGAGAACGGTTCAAACAGCAAAAGGAGAAAATCAGGCATGAGATAGTGGAAGTTCAAGGCATTCATGATACGGATTTCATTGAGCTGCAACTTTCACGTCCCAATCAATATATGCAGGACGGTGTGTTTTTCCTGACAGATGAAACGTTTTGGGACAAACTGATTCTCACATCACCAACAGGCATGGCTATCGCTTTCGATACAGCTATAAAAACTTTGGATGACAACGAACCTAAATTGAAAAATGCTCTTCCGCAGCAAATTTTCACGAAAACAGCCCTTGAACCGGGAGTTCTGAAAAGCGTAGTGGATGAGATAAACAAGATAGACCCTCAGAAATTCAATGACCACGACCTCATAGGACGTGTATATGAGTATTTTTTGCAGGCTTTTTCCATAAACACAGACAAAGAGGAAGGAGAGTTTTATACGCCACATTCCATCGTAGAGCTTATCGCCTCACTTATTGAGCCATTTGACGGGACGGTTTATGACCCTTGTTGTGGTTCCGGAGGGATGTTTGTTCAAGCGGCAAAGTTCATAGAGGCTCACGGTGGAAACACGAAAGCCGTCAACGTGTATGGGCAGGAATCAGAACCGGCAACTTATCGTCTGGCAAAGATGAATCTGGCTATCCGAGGCATCTCCTACCATTTGGGTGATAGGGCTGTGTCCACATTCTCCGATGACCAGCACAAGGAACTCAAGTTTGATTATATCATGGCAAATCCGCCGTTCAATTTGAAGAAATATGCCGAATATGGAGGTTTTGAAACCGATTCTCGCTGGCAAGGCTATGGAGTGCCTCCTACCAGCAATGCCAACTATGCATGGATTCTTCATATTCTTAACAAATTGAATGTCAGTCGTGGAATTGCAGGCTTCCTACTTGCTAATGGGGCTTTGGATGACAGCGATACACTTGAAATACGTAAGCTGCTAATCGAAAGTGACAAGGTAGAGGCTATTATCGTTTTGCCACGAAACATGTTCTATTCTACCGATATATCCGTCACTCTTTGGATATTGAACAACAACAAGAAAGGCGGACCGTGGCACGGAAGGCAACTACGCAACCGCACAGGTGAGATTTTGTTCATCGATTTGCGGACTTGGAACAGTAATATATACGAGAAGAAATATGTCCGTCTGACAGAAGCGGACATAGACAGAGTACGTCAAATATATTTCAATTGGCAAACCGAGAATTTTGTTGAGTATGCCGAGCCTGAATTATACTATGCTGCGCATCGTGACGAAATTCAGGGAAAGGGATATTCCCTCGTACCCTCCAGATACATTGAGTTCATTGACCGCGATACAGAAATAGACTATCAGTCTGCTCTTTCTGAAATGAGTGATAAATTTAATGCGCTGAAGAAAAGATGGGATGCAAACGAAACGGAACTCGTAAACGCTTTCAAAATTTTAGGGTATGGAAAAGAATAAGTTGCAACATCATAATATAACAACCGATACACTCTTTGATGACATTCGGAATATCATAGAACAAGGTCGGAGACAAGCATACGCAGCAGCCAATCAAATTACGGTACTTACCTATTGGCATATCGGGCGGCGTATAGTGGAAGAAGAACAGCATGGAGAAGCTCGTGCGCAGTATGGTACTCGGTTGATTAAAACATTGGCCGAACAACTGATGCCTAAATACGGCAATACGTTCAGCAAGCGAAATCTCGATTACTTTCGCCAATTTTATCTGTGCTTCAATGATTTGGAGATTGTGAACACGCGTGTTCACAATCTGACTTGGTCGCACTTCCGCTCGATTATACAGGTTGCAGACCCTAAGGCCAGAGAGTGGTATGTAAAAGAAGCATCGGAACAGATGTGGAGTGTGAGGACGCTTAACCGCAACATCGGTACACAATACTATGGTCGCCGTATGGCTTGTGTAAGGGAAGGATTGGCGTTACCCTCTCCCGATATTGAAGCCAATGATCCATTGGAGTATATAAAGAGTCCGGTGGTTGCCGAGTTTTTGGGCTTCCGCAAGGATAGCAAATATGACGAGAGCCAGTTGGAACAAGCCTTAATAGACCATCTGCAACAATTTATCATGGAATTAGGGCGTGGGTTCGCTTTTGTCGATAGACAGAAACATATTTCAACAGATACAGGTGATTTTTACATTGACCTCGTATTCTATAACATCAAGCTCAAGCGTTATGTGCTGTTTGAATTGAAAACACATCCTCTGACACATGCGGATGTGGGACAATTGGATATGTATGTACGGATGTACGATGACCTTGTAAAAGATGAAAACGACAATCCGACCATAGGCATATTGCTTTGCACCGAGACTGATAAGGTGATGGCAAAATATTCTGTTCTTAACGGTAGTGAACAATTGTTTGCAGCCAAATATATGGCCTATATGCCGACAGAAGAAGAACTGAGCCGGGAGATAGAACAGCAAAAACGTTTCTTCTTGGAACAACACGGAAAGGAGGAGTGATATATGGATGCTGGTAATGTAAAATGGGTCAGGCTCGGAGATTATATCGAGCAATGTGATGAAAGGAATCACAGTAATAAATATGGTATAGAGGCTATCAAAGGGATTAGTACCAGTAAAACTTTTATTGATACTAAAGCCAATCTTGATGGTGTACCTTTACAGTCATATAAATTGGTTGCACCTAGATATTTTGCATATGTTCCTGACACGTCAAGACGAGGAGATAAAGTTGCCTTGGCTTTTAATGACAGTTCTTGTACATATTTGATTTCCTCGATATATTGCGTATTTAAGGTCTCTGTTTTGGACAAATTAAGTCCAGAATATTTGTACCTATTTTTCCTCCGTCCAGAATTTGATCGATATGCTCGATATAATTCTTGGGGAAGCGCACGAGAAGTGTTCTCGTGGGGAAATATGTGCAATACAATGATTCCTCTTCCAACCATCACCGAACAGCAAAAAGTGGTGAATGCGTGGAAAGCATTTCGGGAAATCAAAGAACAAAATGAGGCTAAGGCAGCTCCGCTTATGCAAGTCTGCCAAAGTTATATTCAGGAATTGAAGCATAAATATCCTTTGCAGGAGATAGGACCATATATTGAAGAGTGTGATGAGCGAAATGTCGATTTGTCAGTTCGATTATCTCAAGGTATTGCAAACACAAAAGTTTTTCAGGCACCGAAACAAGTCGCATTAAATTCTAAATCAGATAAGATTGTGAGAACTGGACAGTTCGGATATAATAGAGCAACAACAAGAAATGGAGAGAAAATATCCATTGCATATAGAACCGGAGCGGATTGTACAGTTTCTTCCGCTTATGGAGTCTTCAAAATCACAAATGAGGACATAATTGAGCCGTATTTTTTGTGGATGTGGGTATCACGACCTGAATTTGATAGGTATGCTCGTTATATGTCCAAAGGAAGTGCGCATGAATTTTTTGAATTTGATGAGATGTGTCGTGTAAAAATACCTCTCCCACCCATTGAAATTCAACGAGCAATCGTCAATATCTACAAATGCGCTAACGAAGCCAAACAAATAGCCGAAGAAGCCGACCAGCTTTCACGCGAAGTTTGTCCGGCATTGCTTCAACATGTCATACATTCTTAAATAGCAGCGATTATGGCAGGCAAAGGGATATATTATGAAAGTCAATTCGAGGAAGCAACTATCGAACTTCTCCGCGAAGCACATTGGCAATATACATTCGGTGATGACATCCACCGTAAATATACTGACCCGCTTATCGAAGAGGATTTAAGAAATTTTCTTGTCGCTCAATACAAGGATAGGGATTTGACCACCTCCGAGATAGACGGCATTGTCGCCAATCTGCGCAATACAGGCGGACAGAATGACTATTACGCTCTTCGAAACGCTTTTTTGCTCTATCGTGACGGCTACGACTTTGCATATAGTGATGGTCGGGATAATCCGTTCCGCTTGGAATACATTGACTTTGAGCACCCCGACCATAATATTTTCCGTTGCGTCAATCAGTTTGTCATGGAGCAAGGTCGTGAGAACCGTCGCCCTGACATTCTGCTTTTTGTAAATGGCATACCCGTCTGCATCATTGAATTGAAAAATCCGACCAAGCAGAATGCCACCATACGCGATGCCCATACACAGATTTGCACGCGCTATATGCGGGATATTCCGGCATTGCTGAAATATTGTGCATTGGCGGTAATTAGTGACGGAGCAAAGAATGCTTTGGGTACGATATACACGCCATTTGAATTTTTCTACGAATGGAAAAAGATTGAGAATGAAGACAAAGCCGGAAAGGGACTTGACACGCTTCGCACACTCATTCGCGGGGCACTTTCACCGGAACGCATATTAGAGATATTACGGGACTATGTCTATTTTCCCGATCCAACAAAAGAAGATGACACGACTGAAATCGTATGTCGCTATCCGCAGTTCTTTGCTACACGTAAACTGCGAGACCATATCCTGAATCATTTGCGTTCTGTCGGAGGTGATGGCAAGGGTGGTACATATTTCGGAGCCACAGGGTGTGGGAAAACTTATACTATGCTGTTCCTTGCACGCCAACTGGTTTTGCGATGCAAGAAGCAATTGGGTAGCCCTACGATTCTCATCATAGTAGATCGGGAGGATTTGGAGACACAAAGCGGGAAACTGTTCTGTCGTTCGAAGCAGTATCTTGAAGACGAAGCTGTGAAAGTCTTTGAGACAAGGAAAGAACTTGCAGAAGAGATGAGCACGCGTAAAACCGGAGGTGTCTATATTACGACTATCCAGAAATTTGCAGAAACCACAGGGTTGTTGACAGAACGTTCCAATGTCATTTGCCTAAGTGATGAAGCCCATCGCTCTCAGAACAATATCGGATCGAAACTATCCATACAAACCGAAGGAGAAGCCGATAAGATAGGAGCGAAAATCACATACGGATTTGCTAAATACTTGCGCGATGCGTTGCCGAATGCTACCTATGTTGGTTTCACTGGAACTCCCATTGACGAAACCATACATGTATTTGGAAAGGTTGTAGACCAATATACAATGAAGGAGTCGGAGGATGACGGCATTACTGTCCCAATAAAATATGACCCTCGATTGGCTCGTGTGTTCCTCAATAAAGAACAGGCAGAGAAAGTAGAAGAGTATTATCGCCTATGTGCTGATGAAGGTGCAACGCCGGAGGATATTGCCAAAAGCAAAGCTGCCATGTCAAGTATGGAGGTGATTATCGGTGATGAAGATGTCCTGCGCCGTGTTGCAAAAGACATTATCGAAGATTACAAGCGTCGAACTGAAACAACAGACCGTCTGCAAAAGGCTATGATTACCTGCGCAGACCGCAAGATAGCATTCAGGCTGTATAAAATCATGAGGGAGATGCAGCCCGAATGGTTCGAGAAAAAGAAAGCATTGAATGAACTTGTATTGACAGCGGACGAAAAGAATAAGCTGAATGACATCGCATTTGTCAATATGGTTATGACCAGGGATAAGGACGATGAAAAGGAACTTTACAATTTGCTTGGAGACAAAGACTATCGTAAATTTCTTGATTCTGAGTTCAAATCGGAAAAATCAAATTTCCATATCTCTATCAATGTAGATATGTGGATTACGGGATTCGATGTGCCTTGCTTGACCATGCTTTATAACGACAAACCGCTATCTAAACATACGCTTATTCAGACTATTTCGCGTGTAAACCGTAAATTCGGCACAAAAGAGTGTGGCTTTATCATCGACTACATCGGCATCCGCGAAGAGATGAAAAAGGCCATGAAAAAATATGGTGGCGAAGTCGGACCACAGGAAGATTTGGATGTTGCACATGAAGTATTGCAAAACGAACTGCAACTTTTGCAAGAGAGACTGTCAGGGTTGGTATTCGACCGTTTTTTCGGGAACAATGACCTTGCCCGACTTCAGTTCATTCAGAAAGCGGCTGAATATATCCTTGCCAACAGTGTTGAACGGAAAGGTGAGGTTTCTTTCCTCAAACTTTTCAAGGAACATGTTAAACGCCTGCGTTCTGCTTATAATATCTGTAACCCTGCCGGTATTCTGACTGAAGAAGAGGTAGCATGGAGTCAATGCTTCATGGGTATATGCTCATACGTAAACAAAATGACTGCCACAGAGCACGACACGGAAAGCATGAACAGGCATGTGGAACAGATGGTTCAGGAAGCAATTCTTGCAAGTGGTGTGGAACGAGTAATGAATGAAGGTGTTGAAGAGAATATTTTTAGCGACTCATTCGCCAAAGAGGTGGAAGATATAAAGATGCCATTCACTAAGTTCCAAATCCTCTGCAAACTCGTAGCCAAAGCAATCAGAGCATACAGCCGGACAAACAAGATACAAGCCGAACATTTCCAAAAGATGCTTGAAGATACGATAGATGCCTATAATACAAGGGACAAGTTGACATTCACCAATGAAGTGACACAAAACGTAGTGAATGATGTATGTGACATTGTTTCATACAAAATCAATGGGTTGTCGAACAAACTGATGAACATTCTGAAAGAGCTTAAAGCTGATAGCGAGAAATTCAAGGTTTTGGGTATCACTTTTGAGGAGAAAGCTTTCTTCGATGTACTTGTCGAGGTGCGGGACAAACATGGTTTTGAGTATGCGGATGAGCGTTGTATTGAGTTGGCAAAGAAAATCAAGACTCTGATTGATGATACCGCTGTCTATGCCGATTGGCTAAATAACGACAACCTAAAAAGCAAACTCGCCAGCCAGCTTACATATCTTCTCTACAAAGAGGGTTATCCTCCTCAATGGGATGAAGAAGTCTTCCAGAAAGTTCTTGAACAGGTAGAGAATTATAAGAAACATGAATAATATAAATAGAACAAATAGACATGCAACCAATATACATAGATTTACACATACATACTTCAGAGAATGCAAATAATCTGAATACTAACTACGATATAGCAGAATTGGTCGGCCAAATAAAGAAACTAAATGGAGACAGTCCGTTTATGATTTCGTTAACAGATCACAACACCATTAACAAATCTGCCTATTTGAAGGCTCAAAACCTGGACCTTAACTTAATTATTGGTGTAGAATTACACATTCAAAATCGGGCTGAGGCAAAATCGTACCATTGTCATATATATTTTAATGCTCCTATAGAAGATGCTGTGATAGATTCGCTAAACGAGATTCTAGATGAACTATATCCAAATAAATTACCTGACCGAAATGACCCCAATACGCCAGATATCCAAAAAATCATTAATAGTTTTGACACATTTGATTTCATCTTACTACCACACGGCTCACAAAAACATGGAGCATTTAATTATAGCATCAACGATGGTGAAAATTTAGATAATGCTATCAATAGAAGTATATATTATAATCAATTTGATGGTTTTACATCAAGAAGTACCAAAGGGCTGGAGGCAACTCATCAATATTTTGAACGACTCGGAATATCGGAGTTCATTAATCTTGTGACTTGCTCTGACAACTATTCTCCCAGTATATATCCTCGCTCGCATAGCGGGAATGATGATGATTTCATCCCAACATGGATGTTTGCGCAACCAACATTTGATGGATTACGACTTTCGCTTTCTGAAAGTACAAGACTTGTGGCTAGTCATGAGAAACCAATACGACGAAGTGATTATATTGGGCATGTAGAATTGCAGAATGAACATATAGATGTGAATGTAAACTTAACCGAAGGTCTGAATGTCGTAATTGGCGGATCTTCATCCGGGAAAACTTTATTTGTGGATTCATTATATAGAAATATTCATCAGGATTTTGAGGGCTCGAAGTATATAGAGCGTTATGGTGTGGAGAATATGATTGTAGAGAATACAAGTGGAATGACCCCATATTATATATCTCAAAACTTCATAGCAGAAAACATCTCGGATAATAACGAAAAAAGTATTGATAAAATAGAGATATTAAGGAATATTTTTCCTGCAGACGATGAAATTAATCGTAGTATTACAACGGGTCTAAATAAATTGCATGAGGTAATTAGTGAAATGTTGCAGTACGTGGAGAAAATAGAGGACTGCGAGCGAACCTTGAATGCATTACCTAATCCAGGGCAGTTGATTGTTACTGGCATCGTGAAGAAAAATGCGTTGAATATATTGATGCCAACGGCAGAAGAAGAAAGTCTCGTTAAGTATCCTTCGAATCAATATAAGATTGATTTAGAAGCAATAGAGACTATTAGAACTTTTTTAGAGAATAATCCTTTGATTGAAGATGCAAATGAAGAGATTAACTCCATAAAAACAAAACTTACCTTAGCTGCAAAAGCCTATACTATGTTTGATGATGTGTCTATGGTCGTAAAAGAACATAAACAAGTTGTAGATAGAATACTGAAAGATGAACTTGGACAGCAGCAATCCCGCATCACAAACAAGGATAGTTTACTTAAAACTGTAGGTGAATATATAAAAGTTCTTACGGGTTTTAAGCATTGTAAACAAGAGTTGATTAAAATAAAATATTCTTTTCAGACTAGAGAAATAGAAGCAAGAGGACATAAATTGTCTGTTATTAATAACTTTATTTTTAACGAGAAAGTACTAGTAGATGCATTGAAATACTGTTTAAAGTCTAATATCAATACTATTGCAGATGTTACTCCGTGGAATTTGATGAGCCGTTATTTCAAGAAAAATCCCAATGTCGAATCATACAACGATATGACCCAGAGGGTATATACGAAATTAATGGAGTTAAATACACGTTCGTATAAAATTATAACGAAAGACGGGAAAGATTTTAACAGTTTGAGTCCTGGATGGAAAACGGCAATTTTGTTGGATTTAATACTAGGATATGAACAAGATACTGCGCCCATTATTATTGACCAACCAGAGGATAATTTGGCTGTAAAGTATATAAACTCGACATTAACAGAAACGATCAAAGCTGTAAAATGGAGTAAGCAAGTGATTATGGTAAGCCACAATGCAACAATACCAATGATGGCAGATGCCCAAACAATTGTTGTTTGTGAAAACGATGGTAATAAAATAACCATTCGTTCTGCGTCATTAGAAAGCGAAGTCTTCGGACAAAAAGTATTGGACTATATTGCTGATCAGACTGATGGTGGCAGGACATCAATCAAAAAAAGAGTCAAGAAATATAATTTTAAAAAATACAATTAAATATGAAACTGAAATTCAATAAAACAGAAGACGGTGATATTGCTGCTGTAATTCTTGATAACACAAAGCAGGAGGCGTTCTCGTACATCAAAATGATTGCCGCCCTGCTTGATGGACAGCCTATCGAATGTGAATATGGTGAAGGGATAACCCCAGAAGAACAAGAGCAGATAAAAAGTTTAAATGATGCTATATGGAAAAAAGTACATCCCGAAGGAGAAAATGGAGAGATGAGTCTTTTTAATTAATATTTGGATATACATAGTAAACGAGGTAACATCTAACCATATTGGCATATATATATGAAATATAATCAGAAAATGGAGAAATGCCTTGCTCCATTTTCTGATATGCAAGTGCTTGTTCAATTATCTATTTCTACTTCGAATTTTAGTATGTTTTACTATTCGTGAAGCATAAAGCAAACACTTCCTCCGATACGCTTCTTCCTCCTCATCCGGTCTTCGGCCATCCCAAGGCAGATCAGAGGTTGAGCCTCCTCCACCTGAGGAGATCGGTACAGGCTGGCCACCGATAAGTGCATCGGCAACGGCAAAAATAAGGTTGCGAACAGATGGTATAGCCAACTGTTCAAGAAGCGTATTCAGCTCTGATTCCAAACTTTCATTTGTGTCGGAAAGGGATTTGTTCTCCCGTCTCAGCTGATAAAACTCACCATAATCCGCCAATACATTGCGCTGGGCGGCTTCAACCTGCCGTGCCGCATCATTTCTATATAGGGATTCTATCTTGCGAACAATTTCGGTAAACTGCTTGGCGATATGCTGGTTCTGACGTTCGACCCATTTATCCGTACCGAACAAGGGTACTTTCTCGGTAATTTGCGGTGGCGTGAAATCAACCTTGTGATTACGGAACGGCTGGACAACCGAACGGGCTTTTGTCGCATCTGCGGTCAGCCGTTCCAGTTCCAGCTCCTTTGCGTGGAGCTTGTCGGCCTTGTCTTCAAGTTTGGTCTGATACTCAGCAATGAGTTTCTGGATATCCGCTTTCTGCGACTCATACCTGTCGAGTGTAATCTTGCCGGAAGCCAGTTCCCTTTCCGCCTCTTCAAGTTGCAGCCTATACTTGAAAATCTTTGATTCCAGATTCCGCATCATAGATTGAAGCCCCTTAACGGCTTTCTCGGCCTGTTTCGCCTCTTTGGTCAGTTTGCGGATATAGTCGCGCTTATTCAGATGCTGCACATTACGCCCATCAATACTGTCCCCACGTTCAAGTCCGTATTTGCTGCCAACCTCGTCATACAGGGAAGTGTGCATATCTTTCAATATCCGGCCATATTCATAGCGGTCTTTCCCAAACTTTGCCGACCACATCACACACTCCCGTCCGCTCTTGGGGCGGATACCTACCGGAACAACCAAGGCATGGATATGCGGACTGCTCTCGTCAAGATGTACCTGAAACCCGACAATGTTTTCCTGTCCGTATCGTTTGGCGCACCAGTCATAGACATCCTTCGCCCAATTCTCGATTTCATCGCAACGGTGCAGATGGCTGTTGTCCGCACCTTTCTCCAGATTGACGGACTGATTCCCGAAAGCCATTTCAAGCGTCCGGTCATGGTTGCCTCCAAAGACGAATTTCGCACAACAGTTCGGCTGGATTTTGCTGTTCGACTTGAACGGCTTCCAGTTTAACTCGTCCAACCGTTCCTGCAAACGTACTTCGAGCGGTTT
Source organism: uncultured Bacteroides sp. (assembly GCA_959606905.1). The sequence continues at coordinate 27,676 of CAUHML010000029.1, forward strand.
CTCCTGATAACCCAACGGATGAACTTTCCCGTCAGGACCAATCTCGAAATTCAGTTTCATTCTGGTCTTGTCGTAGTGGTTGGTCGGCTCCTGATTCTTCCTGTCAATCTTGTCATCGTTCCAACGTCTTTCGTTCTCATTGGTCTCTGCCGTGCCGAATGACTTTCCGGCTTCGACATGCATGGCTTGTTTTATATCTTTATTCATATAGGGTATTCTTTTGATAAATGATTGACGTTTGAGCTTGCTCGCTCCGAACCGGATTCTGCCGAATGCCCGAGGGACTTTATTGCTGTCAGGCAAAAAGTCCTTATTGTGTTATGGACTTTCTTACAAACTCCCGAAGCAAGACTTCGGATTACTCCACCAATGCCAGATCCAACTCGTCGATGAGTAACTGCAACGCAGGATTACGCTGTATCATCTTTGCGAGAATCATCTGTGGTGTATCCTCCATCAGCAGGAAGTCGGCAATGTCCAGTCCCTGACGGCGCTGTTCATCGGTCGCCATCTTCTCCAACAGTCCGGAACAGGTGGCAGATTTACAAACGGATTGCAGCATCTGAACCTTACACCGCCATTCATCCGTGGCCTTGAGGTCGGGGAAGAGAATCACATCACGCCCTCGTAGCACCTGCATGGCCTCGCTGTTGAAACAGCCGTGCATTCCCCCGGTGGCAAGCCATACCAAATCAGGGATGAACAGTGCTGCAATCAGTGCCGTCTTCTCGCTTTCTACAATGGCGACAGTCCTTGCCATAGATGAAGCATAGGCCAGCAGATGCTCACCGAACAGGCACTGCCTCATGTGGAAGTCCGGTATCTTTCTCACCGAATGTACCCAGCTGACCTGATTGAAGGGCTGTTTGACACGGTGTCCGGTCTTTGCATCATAGCCCATAATCTTGCCAGCACGGACATTTCCGCTGACATCAATCTGCCAGAATACGGTAGCCCCGTTCCACATCTTGGATGTACCCACTTTGTAGAGATTGAACAACCAATCTGTCTTATCCTTGCCTGCAACGGTGGTAAGGTATCCGTATAAAGGATTTATGTCATACCTCTGCATGGACTGCTCCACCCAAGCATAGGGAATATAAGAAATCTGAGGTTGGGGTTTGGGTGATGGCTTTCCTGCCGGTTTTATAACCGTTGGTATAACATTGCCATATCTGTCTTGCCCGGTCAAATTTTCCTTGACAGCGAGGTTGTCATTAAAATATTCTTTGGGGGTATAATGATAGCCACAACTGTTGATGTGGTCGCACTTGCCCACATTGTCAGGAAACGAAACCAGCCCTTCCTCGTCAATGTATCGGGTAAAACAGCCTTTCCTGCCGCATCCGGGACAGACGGTCTTGCTACCCGGCCTGTATTTCTGGAGATGGAATCTGTATTCACTCATAGCTCTGTCTTTTTGATTTCTGCAAGCCGAAAGGCCATTTGCAGTCTGCAGTCCTTGCAGTTTTGCAGGGATTCTCCGCTTTCAATGCCCCGAAACTGCAAGACTGAAAAAACTGCAAGCTGCAACAGGGAGTATTTCCTTGCAGTCTTTGGTTGGTTATTCATTTTCATTCATGGAATATTTGCCGGATTCATACACGATTTTCTCATAATGCCCGGCCTTGGCTTTCCGAAGAAGCCGGCTGTGACATAGCTCCTTCAGATAGTTCATCACAGTACGCTCGCTGATACCCTGTAGCTCTTTGCCTATGGCAATGGCCGTCTTTGTATCAAAAGTATCAGGCAGCAACGACAGCAACACCTTCGGTGGCTCTTCACAGGTGTCGTTCGCCATAAAGGAACGGATGCGGACATATGAATCCTCGAAATAGTCATTCAGACGTATGGCGGCTTTAACTGATACCGTATCCACAAACTGAAGATGGCTTTCATCGGAAGCATAACGCAGGACTTGGATTATCAGAGCCAGCCGTGCCACGTGTACCGGGTGTTTCATCTCCCGGCTGTCCACCTCGACATCATCCTCTATCCGATTGATACGCTCCACTTTCCTGTTCCACCAAGAGAAGAAGTATTCCTTGGCCTCCCTGTCCATAGACAGTACACGAGGCATTCTCTCTTCCGCTTCTGTATCATATTCCAAGGCAAACACCTTGTCCAATATACGCTCCCAGCGTGCAGCGGCCAAAGATGTCATTTCTCCGTCATCGTCCCGGTTTATCCATGGCGATATTTCGGGGGATTTGGGCAATACGAACAGGATGCGGTCAAGCAGTCCGTTTTCCTCGAACCCTTTCCTGAGAAGTTCATGCACACGCTTGGTCTGTGTACCCCCGATGATGTTGATACACGGATGTTCTATATGAACAGGAATAGTATTACTTACCCTTGTCACGTCCAAAGCCCCGCCACTCCATGCGGTAAGCAGCTGTTCTATGAGCTGCCCGTTCGTGTAGCGGTTGACAGAATTGAACATGCCCATTATCTCGTCCACCAGAATGACCACACTTCTCGGATTGTTATTATGGGTCAGCATAAGCGATTCGGGAGTGAAGTCGGAAACGATGGTACGTTTCAGAACTGGTTTCCTTCCGTTTTCTCCTGCCGCTTTCCATGCTTCCATTTCTGCTTCATACGCCTTGAACAGGGCATAGTCATGTTTTCGGATAGGACGGAATGCCGCCTCCAACGGTGGGGTCTTGCCCAGTCCGGGTCTGCCTATCAGAATGACATACAATGTACCGTTGCTCTGCCAGTCGCCTTTTATGCGGATGCGGTATGTGCCGCCCAAGGCCGCAGACACAGCCGACAGCATGGACGTTGCGATGAACTCAATCTTGTAGTTCTCGTATTTGGTCATATCGAGTATGATTGACTGCACATTCTGGGGAAACACATCCAAGGGGAATCCCGTATCTTCGGTATGCTCCGCTTCCATACGGATTCTGTTACATAGTTCAAGCCGGGTGTTCTTCATCTCAGCCATTTCTCTTCTTGCAATAGGATGTTACACTCTCAGACTTGCCTCCCGTCTGTACACGATGCACATCGGACTTGGCATACATGTTCTTGTTGCCGACCTTGACGGGGACAAGATAACCGCGCTTCGCCCACAGGTTGAGCGTACCCTCGCACACGTTCAGCAACTCACGGACCTGCCTTGTGTTCAGCCAGCCCTCTTCCGCTTCACGCTGCATGGCTGCCTTGTGTTCTTCCTGCTGCGCCATGATGGTACGCTGCACGATGGATTCCGCAAACATTTTAAGGTCTGTGGGAGTGACTTCCAGTTTCACGTTCGCTCCCTGTTCGACTAGACTTTCAATCGTAATCATAACTATCAGCTTTTGAAGTTTTTGACGACCATCTTCAAAAGTTCCCTGATGCCCCGCTTCCGATGGCTTATAAAAGAGAAGCACCGTCGACCCTCGGGAAAAGGATTGACGGTGCAAAGGTATATCGGAATTGAAAGTGGTTGAAAGAATATAAGTTGGCATATTTGTCATGACAGAAAAGACAATTCTGACAACTCCAAACAACCTTATTTTACCCAGTTTCACCTGATTCGTCCGGGTTGGGAAGAGTTTCCATAAGGTCGGTTTTGAGTTCGTCCAGCAGGGTCTGGCAAATGTCGCCATTAATCATCACGCACATTTTGTTCACTCCGTCTTTTGCGACGTGTTGCGTTGTCGTCAGCGTGTGGATGGCCTGCCGATAGGAGCTTTCGCTTTTTATACCGCCCATGTCTTCAAACTGACAGGTAAGAGCTGCTGCAAATTCTTTTGCGCTACCCATGTTGGTTAACAGCCCAAGCTCATTCAGGGCATAATAGGTCAGAGCCTGCTCTGTTGCCGTATCATATTTGGAGATGAATTTCTGGATAACTCCGATAACAGCATCTTTGTCGTTACAATCAAGATAATCTACAAGTGGCTGTACTTTCGCTTTCCGGCGTCCGCGTGTTTTTTGCGCATCATCAACAGTCTGGGTATTGTCAGATGTTTGCCCTGTTCCTGTATTATGTCCTTCCTCTGTTCCGCTGTCCATTTCCTCTGTCACGGACTGTAACGCCCACTCTCCGACATCGCCCTTTTCAATGGCTTCGTTCATGGAAAAGTACCTGTCCCAGTCGGTCTGGGTACGGAAACCGCTCTTGATGGACACATCTATAATCTGTCTGATGACAAAAGAACAGCTCATTTTGTCCGCCTTGTCTGCTTTCGGGTTCTTCATCTGCCTGTCTACCATGCCGACCATTGCCTCGAAGCTCTTGCCGTAATACAGCCAGCTCAACACAAGCGGTGCCGACAGGGTTATACCCGGATCTTTGGACTTGCCGCTAAAAAAGGATTTCATTCTGCCCCAAAGTGTGGTAGGAGGTGTATCAGGCAGAGGGGAACTCTCTTCCCTCTGTTTCCTGTACAGCTCAACTATCTGTCCGGGCACTGCATTCTCCTTGAACTGCAGGTCTATATTTGCAAAATTCTCCGCACTGTCATCGTTCCAGCACAGTTCCCATTCAGTTTTGATTTTGGGCAGTTGTCTGAATATGGCCCGGCAGATGGCAAGGTACTGCTTCTCGTCACCGTTTGTCATCAGACGTGCGAAACGGACGTATTCCTCCCTGTGCGTGTTCTTCCACCGGAGAATGTCCTCCTTGAACTGTTCGTAGGTCAGTTGTTGTTCATCCATATTCATGCTGTATTATCGGGTTAAATATAAAAGGGGATAGAAATGAGGAAACGGCCAAATCAATCCAACAGGTTGACCAGTTCCTTCTTCATCTCGTCGTCAATCTTGCGGTATCGGGCGAAAGCGCGGCTACCTTCGGAATGTCCCGACATGGAGGCAATCAGGTTCGGGTCTTTGACCTGTTTGTAGAGGTTGCCTATAAAGGTCTTCCGTGCCGTGTGGGTGGTTGCCACTTCATATAAAGGTCTTGCCACATCCTCACGTGTCTTCGGGTCGAGGACTCTGACCATGCGGTCGATGCCCACATACTTGAGGATTTCCTTTATCTTCTTGTTGTAACCGAAATGCGAGAACCTTGGAAGCAGCGCATCTTCCAGTTCCTTGTAACGTTCTAATATATCCAATGCTTTCTGGTTGAGCGGTACCCGTACCGTGCCCGCGTGTTCCAGTTTGGTCTTCTGCGGAATGTACTCCACACAGCCGTCAACGATGTTCGCCTTGGTCAACTTGTTCAAATCGCTAACACGACAACCGATAAGGCACTGGAACATAAATATGTCACGATAGACCGGATAGGTGGCACCCATTCCGCTCAAATCGGCATAATACACCTTGTCTCTCTCTTCAAGGGTAAGGTAGAACGGGTCGCCATACATGGGTTGTGTAATCTGGTACTGGTCAAACGGATTGTTCCTTGTCAGTCCGCGCTTGATGCACCACTTGATGACGGTACGGATGCGGTAGAGGCTTCCTGACATGCTGTTCTCGGAACGTTGTTGGGTCACATCACGAGGCAATTCGTCTTTATAGAATACAGGGTACATTTCCACGTACCTATACTCCTCCTGCATCCAGAACTTGAAGTCACGGATGTCGTCAGCGGTAATGGAATCAATGCAAAGGTGAAATCCTCGCTGGTGCATGACTTCATGGCGGAAACGCTCGTAGCGCAGCACCTTTTTCAGATTGTCACGGTGGTGTTTCCAACTTTCATCGGCAAGAGGTGTTTCGTCCATGTATTTCTTAATCTGGAACGACAGCAGGTATTCGTCTGCCTTGTTGCCGCCCCTCGCGTTGATGTTGGGATGGTGGTATTCCTCTATCAGCCCCTTGAGCCAGTTGCCGTCCACACCGCGGTGGTATTCCTTGGTGATAAGGTGCGTAATCTGCTGGATGTCCCGGTCGAAGTTCATCCGCTTTTCCTCCGAGACCAATGCCACACGGGGCTTGTAGCCCTGTTTCTCCGCGCTCCAGTGGTTGGGGTTGATGGAAAGCTCGCTTGCCGCCTTGATGTCCACTCCGCCGATGTCCCGGACACGGAAATAGACACGTGCCAGATTCGTCACGTTGTTCTTGGCCGATGTTTTTCTGATGAATGCCGTCACTTTCATATATATGTCCTCCTTAGTTTATCATCTCTACCATTTTGCGTTTCATGTCATCATCAATCGTTCGATAACGTCTGAACGCCCTGCTTCCCTCCACGTGTCCCGATAGGGAAGCTATCAGGTTCGGGTCGGGAACTTGTTTGTACAGATTGCCTACGAATGTCTTGCGTGCCGTATGGCTGCTGGCCACCTCGTACAAAGGTCTCTGCACGGTGTTGTAGCCGTGCGTGTCAAGGATGGTCACCATCCGGTCTATGCCGCAATGTTTCAGCAGTTCCCGTATACTCAAGTTATAGGTATGCACCGTTTTGAACGGAAGCAGCCTGTCTGCATTCTTATCGTAGTGTTCCAGTATCTTCAATGCTTTCTCGTGCAGGGGTACTCTGACGGTCTTCGCCTGACACTTCTTCGTCTTCTGCGGCATATACTCTAGGAAACCGTCCTTGATGTTGTCCCTTGTCAGCCGGTAAAGGTCTCCGACACGGCAGCCTACATAACAGTGGAACACGAATATGTCCCGGATGATGGACAACTTCGGGCAGTCACTCAAGTCTGCATTATAAAGAATATTCCTCTCTTCGGATGTAAGGTAGAAGGGATCACCGTAGGTCGGCTCCTTGCAGCCGTAGAGCGCATAGACCTCGTTGTCGGAATACTTCATCTTCTTGCACCAGTGCAGAAAGGTACAGAAGAGGTTCATGATGTTGATGACGGTAGTGCCTGAAAGCGGCTTGGGCTTGCGTTTGACAAGCAGGCGTGAGGCATAGAAGCCGGGATGCTCCTGTTGCAACAGATGTTCATTTACGACATAATCCCGGAAATCGTTCATCTGTTCCAGTGTGACCGTCTCCACAAAGAGCATGAAGTCTGTGTTACCCAATATCTCCCTTTGATAGTCATGGTAACGTGACATCTTGCGCTCGAAACGGATGATATGCTCCTTCGTCCTGTCCGCACCGTCAAACTTTACTAGATATTCATGGATGCGGCGGAGCAAGTTCGGATGGTTGCGTTCGAAGGCGCGGGCAGGGTACAGCACATCCTCGATGGCCTGTTTCAGCCATTTGCTGTCTGCCTTGTCCGAGAAGGTCTTTTCAACATGCTCGATGATGGCCGCAATCTGTCTGGGCAGCCGTTTCTGCTCGGTGGCAGGAACAGCTGCAGTGCGCTTGTAACTGAGGGTATCGGAATCCCAATACTTGTCATATACGGCAAGGGGAGAGACGACCTTTATATCCACGTTCTTCTCCCTGACCCGGAAACAGATGTTCGAGGTCGAGGAATCGCTCTTTTTCAGATATACGGAAACTTTCATCGGCAGTGTTTTTTGAATTACTCTGCAAAGGTACAATAATTCCCGTATATGTTCCCATATATCCCGAAGAAACTTGAAACGGATTAAAACAAATTAAGATGTCAATCCCGAATCTGATACCACATAAAACACTGTATATTAGCGGTTACATTTACAGTTATTATGCTTTTGTTTTCATTTTCGAGTTTCCCGAACACATATCAAAACATATATTGCAGTTCCACGCTTTCTTTTTGTCTAATCCTGTCATTAAAGGAGTCGAATGGCGCAACTTTACTAATTACTATGAATGGATTAGATTTTATTAAATCGAAACAACAGAGTTGGGCAAAAAGGAAAGGTTTCAATGTAGTAGGTGGAACTATACCTAACAGAGGGGAAGCAAATTATTTACCTAATCTGACGGATAACCTGTTTGAACCATTGTCTAAAGGGAATTTGCTTTCTTACCAAAAGGGGGATGGAAACGAAACAAAAGATTCTAAAACACGATTGGCAAAAATGAAAGCACTTCATTCATCTTCTGCGATTGTGGTTAATCTGTTCCAGTATTGGCAGGGAAAAGATGTTTGTCCGATTCTAAATGTCTGCAAATTGACTTCAAGAACTACTAAGGTAGGCTATCTGATTAAGAATGTCGGTTCTGTTTCTCCTGAAAAAATTCCCATAGTTCCTTCTCCACTTAATTACGAAATTAAATTTGAAGAGCAGTTTGAGATAAGTGGAGATAAATCTCAATTTCCACATTCACCCAATATTGATGTTGTGATTTATACTCCATTGTCTACTATTGGTATTGAGTCTAAATTTACAGAACCATATAGTAGTAGAAAACATGGAGGATTAAAACAAAAGTATGTTGAAAATCTCTCTTTTTGGAACGGATTGCCTAATCTGTATGAATTAGCAAAAGAAATTTCTCCTGATGATACTAAGTTCCAGTATTTAGATGCGGCACAATTAATAAAACACATATTGGGACTGAAAAAGAATAGTGACGAATATAATTCAAATCTTGTTCAAAAGTATCATTTTGTAGAAGGTAAAAGGAATTTGATACTCAAACGCAATTTTCATCTCTTATATCTTTGGTACGATGTAATAGGAAAAGAGGGAAGTAAGCATAGAAAAGAGATAGAGCAGTTTGCAGAAATTGCTAAAAAGGACAATATAAAGTTTAGTCATATAACCTATCAAGAAGTGATAGCGAAACTATCAAAAGAATTTTATAATGGGAATGAATCTTATTGCAATTATCTAACGGATAGGTATTTGTAAAACGTATAAGTAAGTCTAATAAAAGTGTTTGTTCAATTTAAAGATAAAAAAACATGAAAACTATTGTTTTAGGTATGTTATTTGCGTTGTCTTGTAATTATTGTTTTGCACAACTGAAAATAGAAAATTCAACTCCAAAACCAGAGAAAAAAGATGTTTATGATGTATCTCAAGACCTTTATATACGAGAATCACATCGAGGGAGGTTTAATGATTCTTTAGACTATAAATCTTACCACAAATTTATCAATCAACGAATTTTCTGTATCTCGGACGAGGCTTTTGCTCCTTATGGAAACCGCTACGCTTTGAAACGTCAGCTTGTCAATCTTCCTACTCCGATAAAGGGTTGCATTCAGTACAAGAAAAAACAACTGGACTTTTCTATTAATCAAATAGCAACTTACTTGTATCATCCAATCATTAAATCTGTCGATCCTCAATCTTCTAATGTAAAGGTTATTGATGATATGAGAGGGGATAATGCTAATTGGTCCTGTTATGAGAAGGACGATAAAAACCGGAAACCTTATACAATGGTTTTATATAATGCATACGCTCCTGATAATGTTGTAGTAAACGAACATGTTTCTTTGGTAGGAGATTCTTATCTTATTAAGAAAATATTAAGTCTTGATGAAGCCTTGAAACTCCTTGAAGAAGACCCACAAATAAAGCTTATTACAAAAAGTGAAAGTACACATGGTTTGGGTAAAAAAGAAACCTGTTATTATGAATCACTTGTTTCAGGAAAAACATTTTTAACCCCATCTGTACAAAATGATATTTTGATTAAAAACAACATAGAATTTGGTGGAAGTAATGATTGTGAATCTCCTATCTTTTTGATGGAAAGTAAAAGCGGAGAACTTTTTCTCACACGGCTGAATGAAGACAAGTTTATATCAGGAATATCAATGAAGGATGGCTCTGCGTTTGCTTATACGACTTATATTTTAGAGAATCATATAGAATACTTGAAAGAAAAGTTTATAGGAAAACTGTATTCCATACGACATTATCCTAACCCTAACGAGAAAGGTCTAATAGAAGATATTGTACTTCGGGATAATGCATTGAGTGTAAAATACGTAAATGTAGAAACAAAAGAAACAGGATATAGGTCTATGGAATGGGATTCTACAAATAAGCGGTGGGTAGTTGCTGATGCAGGTGAGATTATGCCAAAACAAACTAAATAAATATGCTGAATATTAACCGATTAATATTGATATTATGAAATTTATATGTAACTTCTTATTAGTATTGAATTATATTGTTTATATTATTGCCGATGTTAGTGCATGGGCGACAGATGTAAAATATGGACTTTTGTTTCTATTGCCTTTGATTGTATTTCCAATTGTTGTAAAATTAGCCCATAAGTTTGCGGTTTCACAAGCTGATAAGTTCTTTAAATCGGAATGGGATGTGTTTTTGAAGAAATTGAAATGGGGAAATTCTGTTGTTGTAGCAATCGTTGCTCTTTTTTATTGGCTGTTCTTAAGTCAACCAAATTAATAATTATATGATTGTTACCAAGATTGATACACCGTTTAGAAAGTTTTTGGAAAGTTTGAAAGTTCCGTCTGCACCACGAATGAAAGGCGGAACAATTTTCAACCCTGATGAGATAAACTATCTTGCACGATATTCAATTCCATTGGTTTATGAATTTGTGCAAGAGAATGAAACCGATAGGGATTTTTATGAGAAGTTTGTTAAATGGCTACATGAAGAAATGCCTGTTTATGGGTATGTTGATGTTTATATGGTCGTTTACTTACGTTATGGACAATATTTAAGTAACGATGAATTTGGGTATTTGGAAAGAAATATTCCGGAGTGTTTCGAGAAAGGTCATGTATGGCTCTATGAAATAAACTATCGTAGGCGTTTCCGTTTACGTATTCAATTGATTCGTTGCTTAAAAAAGGACTTTCAAAGAGTTATTCGGAAGGGTATTCATAAAATTGATTCCACAACAGATAGGTTATAATTATGTATTTCAAGAGTATATTTTTAAGTATTATATGTAGTGTAATAGCATTTACTGCTAAGGCTCAAAAGAGTCTTCCTGTATTCCAATCTTGGAATAAGGATAATTATCCCGTGTATGTTTCTCATATAGAACCACTAACTAAGGGAGCTAATAAACTTCCTCAAGAGACTATTCTGGAACTTAAGTCTCAATATTGTGCAGACAATGGCGCAATTCTATCCAAACTCACAAGAAAGGATATTATAACCTCTGATCCTATGGTCACCATAGTCCAGTTAAATGAATCAGAGCATGTAATTATTCCTACTTTGTTTTGGAATGTCAATCATTCTTCTAAAGATTGGTTAGAGATGTTTCAGATAAATGATTTTAAACAGAAGAACTGTGAAGCTGTAGCAATAGTAGATGGCAGTATAACATTCTTTGTTAGGAAAAGTTCTACCGAAGTAACTGTATTTTATTATAAGGATTTGTTCGTATTTATTTCACATAATATGAAAAAGAAAGTTTCTTTGACAGAACCTGGAATAGAAGAATTAATTAAATGGTTGCATTATGTTCCTGTTAAAAACATAACAAAAAGTGTAGAACATATAATCAAGGATATTAAGTCTAAGAAAGGTGATTTCTATTCTTTTGATTTTGATAGTTCTGTTTTTGATAGACAATTGAAAGACTTATGAAACTGAATTAATGTCTAATCATACTACTTTATATTTGTAGTTTGTGTTCCAAATGTGTTCCACTAAAAAATAAATCAGCCACTTACTATTTGTAAATGGCTGATTTTCAATGTCGGGGTGACTGGATTCGAACCAGCGACCACACGCCCCCCAGACGCGTACTC
>CAUHML010000030.1 GCA_959606905.1 uncultured Bacteroides sp.
TTCGTCTGTTCCGCACCAACCGCAACGTCCGTTTGTTATATCTTGCATAATTCTATCATTTGTGATATGGAACAAATGTAATGGATTCATGGCATTATGCCAAATTTAAAAGGACTATTTTATACGCATATATAAATTATCTTACAGTGTCAGGAGCCGTTCTTGCAAAAATCTTTTGGCAGTACTCCAAATTGTTTCTGAAAACATTTGGCAAAATAGGAAGAAGAGTTGAAACCGACAATATAGCATACTTCATTGATTCTGTATTCTCCGGATTGAATCAGTTGGGCTGCCATTTTCAACCGTTCCAGTTGAATAAACTCATTGGGGGTAATTTGAGCGATTCCCTTTATTTTTCGATGCAGGCTGGAACGGCTCATATTCATTTTCTCGGCTAATATATCCACATTAAAATCGGGTTCCGAAATGTTCTTCTGAATTACTTCTATTAGTTTGTCTAAAAAGTTCTCATCTGCTTTGCTCAGTGCAATGGTTTTGGCGTTCACAAAAGGTGATGAAGTGAAAGCATGGCGCAATTTGTCCTGATTGCTTAATAAGTTCGCTATGCGTGCCAATAAATACTCCGTAGAAAAAGGTTTTTCTATATAGTCGTCGGCTCCTAGTTCTATTCCTTCTATCTTGGATTGCATGGTAACTTTTGCTGTGAGCAGAATGATAGGAATATGGCTATGTTCTATATCGGTCTTTAATGTATGGCATAATTCGAAACCATCCATTTCGGGCATCATCACATCACTGACAATCAGACTGATTGTCTTTTCTGATAGCACTTGCAGGGCTTCCTTGCCATTAGATGCACGTATAACGCAATATACAGTTTCCAGTTGTGCGCAAATAAAGTTCTGCATCTCGGGGTCATCCTCTACTACAAGAATACAGATGTTAGTGCTGTGTTGCCGGATGACTGTTTGCATATTGCCGGTCTGGCTGATAGTGGAATCTTTTTGCAACTGTATGGCTTTTTCTTGATCGACAGGAAGCTCGACACAGAAACAGATTTCTTCCCTATCCTTTAAATAAAGTTTTCCTTTATGTAATTCTGCCAGGGAACGTGCCAAAGGCAGGCCGATGCCGGTACCGGCTGTGCGTTGCCCACCGGAGGTTTGTTTGATTTGCACAAAAGGCTGGAAAATTTTTTCTTGCATATCGTGTGGGATGGGATGCCCGTCATTGCTGACCATAATGGAGAAGTATCCCGGTTCTTTCATTCCGCATGGTGGTATTAAAGATACATGGATAGATGATGTGGCATATTTTACTGCATTATTGAACAGATTGCTTAGAATTTTGGTCAGGGCTTCTTTATCTACGGGTGCATTGAAATCCTGTTCGGGCAGGTCTGTTTGAAATTTCAACCCATTCTGTTGGGCGGCGGGATTGAAACGGATATAAGTGTCTCTTATTAGTTGGGAGATATTACAATCCATAAAGTTAAGACGGAACCCCTTGGTTTCTGTTTTTCGGAAGTCGAGTAACTGATTGGTCAGGTCAAGTAATCGCAGGGTATTCCGTTCCATGACGTCCAGGTTCTCACGGATGGTGTTGCGATCTATGTTTTCCTTGTGCAGGATGTTCTCTAACGGGCCTTTTATCAGGGTTAGCGGTGTGCGGATTTCATGTGCTATATTAGTGAAGAAGTCTATTTTGGCATGATAAATTTCTTTTTCCTTTTCGGCTTCTAAGATTTCCAGTTGTCGTCGTTGTTTGTCCGTGATTTGTTTTCGGAAGCGATAGAAGATATATCCGATACCGGCTGCCGAAAGTATAAAATAAAGAAGATAGGCCCACGGGGATTTCCAGAAAGGAGGTGCGATATGTATGTGGATACTTTTGATGTCATTACTCCATTCTCCCTTGGCGTAAGCTGTTTTCACGCAGAAAGTATAGTCGCCTGGCTTTAGATTGGTATAGGAAGCGGTGGAACTTTTTGTGGTACTGTACCACTCTTTATCAAATCCTTTCAATGTATAACTCAGATAATTTTCTTCAGGGGCGGCGTAACAAAGAGCTGCAAAGCGGAAGGCAAAAGAGTTTCGATTATACTTCAGGTTTATTTCCCGGGTATAAGTCACGCTTTGACTGAGGGGGGAATCTTTGGTGCCTATATCGGCGCTTTTGTTGAAAAGCAGGAAATCGGTGATGGCTACAGGTGGAAAATAAGTGTTTTCGGTGAAGGACTCGGGTTTGAAGGCAATGAAGCCATTGATACATCCGAAATAGATGGTACCGTCTTTGCTCTTAATTCCTGAACTATAATTGAACTGATTGGTGAGCAGTCCATTGTTGTCTGCATAAATGTTCGAGGTTTTGGTCTTCAGATCGAACCGTATCAATCCTTTGTTGGAGGTGAGCCAAAGGATGTCATTGTTGGCTTCTACAATCTTATAAATCACATCATTGGCAAGCCCTTGTGAAGAATCATAAGTAGTGAATTCCTCTGTGTCCTGGTTGAATGAGCAGAATCCTCTTCCCAGCATGGTGAACCACAAACGTTGCTTGCTGTCTTCATAAATACTTATCACCTTGTTGTAAGGGAGTCCGTGGGGAACTCCGGGAGTAGAAACATAATTTTTCCAGCTGTTATTTCTAGGATTGTATTTGAATATACCGGAGTTATAGGTGGCAAACCAGATATTTCCTTTACTGTCTTCCAATATGTTGAAAACAAAGATACCATCCATTTTGTGGATACGGGTGAAATCATTTGTTTCATGGTTATAGAGATTGAGTCCGGTTGTGGTACCTATGTAGAGTTGACCTGCAGAGGTGCGGCACATGGAATAGATGTTGTTGTCGTTCAATGTATTTTCGGCATGTCCCATCAGGTAGTGACGGGAACGGTGGGTCTTCAGATCCAATGAATATAATCCTTTGGAATATGTACCTATCCACAGAGTGTGATTGTCCATACTTAGAGCGTGGACATTATAGTGCAGTCCTGCCAGTGGACAAGGGCTGAATTCTTTGGTCTTTGGATTGAATTTGTTCAAGCCGCCGTCTTCTGTTCCTATCCATAGATTTCCGTCTTCATCTTCGCAAAATTCACGGACTACTTTTCCGCTGAGGCTGTTTTGTCCTATGATGGGATAGTATTTTTCGAAGGTGGCATATTGGGTGGGATAATAGTCTATGCCTCCGAAATAGCTGCCGATCCATATGCCACCTTCAGCATCCTTGTAGAGGGAATAAATGGCATTGTCCGACAAGGAATAGTCATCGTTGGGATTGTAGGTGAGGTGTTGGATTTCCCGGGTTTCCTTGTTGTAAGTGTATATTCCTCGTTCTGTGGCAACCCACAATGTTTTTTTGTCGATGGGATAGATGTTTCTTACAAAGATACTTTCGGTTTGGGAAGAGTCCGGTAGCAAGTCGGTGACTGTCCGGGTAAGGATATTGATACTTTTCAGACCACCTTTTGCGGAACCAGTGTACAAGGTGTTATGCTGTTCGGGGAAAATTTTGAAAATCTGGTCATCGGTGAAGAGGTTTTTCCCCTCTTGTGTTTGGAATAACCGGAAGTTCTGGAAATGATCATCAGTATAATAAAGCCCTTTTCCGTTATAGCCTATCCATACTGCGTTTTGCTGGTCTATACAGATAGAACTGAGTAGATGGGCATCGGGGATAGCATAGTGTGTTAATGTTTGTCGGTCGTTATCGAACAGGAAAACGCCTTGGGATTCTACTGCTATCCAGATGTTTTTTTGTGTATCGGTGGTGATTTGTACAATGGGCTGGGTGATGCACAAGCTGTCCTGACTTTTGCAGGTGAGTTTTGAGAAAGTTTCCGTCAATGGATCATAGATATAAATTCCGTCGTCTGTTCCTATCCATAATTTCCCATCCTTATTTTCGTGCAATGAGTTGACGTTGTTATTACCCAAAGAATGAGGATTGGAATGATTGTGTTTGAAAATACGGAAATTGGATCCGTCATAACGGTTTAGTCCGTCTTTGGTGCCGAACCACATGAATCCGTTTCTGTCTTGGGTGATACAAAGAACGGAACTTTGAGACAGTTTGTTTTTCAGACCCAAATGTTGGAAATAATATCTTTCAGCATGAACACTGGGGGATGAGAGGCTGAAAAGGATTGATATGAGAAGGAATAAGTGCTTGTACATAGTTTGTTTTATCAAGTGGTTTACTATGATGCAAAAGTAGATATTTGGCTGAAAAACACAAGGGGAAGGCAAAATATTGTCCTGTTTTGGCAGAATATTGCTCTCTTTTCGTAAGGTGGAGGAGGTAAGGTGGTGTAAAAGGTGGGTGAAAATATTGTTTTGGCAGAAAATTCATATTATTTGGATGGATATTCTTGTGGCTTTTTCTCTAATAGGTCTACTTTTGGGCTGTAATTAAATTAAATATCGAATATGAAAAACATGTTTAGTAAAGGTGCACATCCGTCTGAATTTGGACATCGACAAACAACGATGTTGATGTTGGGCTTGTTTTTACTCGTTTCCCAATGCTTGTTTGCTCAGAGCAGAATAATAAAGGGAACGGTATATGATGAACATAAGGATGCACTGATCGGTGCGTCGGTTATTCTTAAAGGTACTTCTCAGGGAACCATTACCGATATAGATGGTAATTTTAGTGTGGAGGCAAGTGATAAGAATACTGTTTTGATTGTTTCTTATATAGGTTATGATGCCCAAGAGATAAATGTGGGTAGCCAGACCTTTGTCAAGGTACAGTTGAAACCTTCTTCTCTGGCGCTGGAGGAAGTTGTAGTGGTGGGTTACGGTTCGCAAAAGAAAAGTGAGCTGACGGCTGCCATCTCAAGTGTCAAGTCTTCGGATTTTGTCCGTGGAAATGTGAGGGATGCGGGGCAATTATTGAAAGGGAAAATTGCTGGTCTTAGCATTGTGAATTCTACAGGTGACCCTACCGAGAATTCGTCTATCTTACTTCGTGGTACTAACTCCTTGCAGGGTAACAATTCGCCATTAGTGTTGATTGACGGTATTCCGGGAGATTTAAGAACGGTGGCTCCTGAGGATATTGCTCAAATCGATGTGTTGAAGGATGGTTCGTCTGCGGCTATTTATGGTACACGAGCTACCAATGGGGTGATTTTGGTTACTACCCGTAAGGCTAATTCTGATTTTTCCATAGACTATAATGGGTATGTCGGTACAGAAGAGTTTGTGAAAACGGAAAGAGTGTTGACTGGAGATGAATTTCGTTCTTTAATTCAGGATGGAACAATTTCTGCTACTGATTTTGGAGGTAATACAGATTGGCTGGAAGCCATAACTCGTACTCCGGTCAATCATGGGCATAATCTGAGTGTAAAGGGTGGTTCCGAGAAGACTAATTATTTGTTGAATGTCAATTATAAAAAGAACCAGGGAATTTTCAAAAAGTCAGATAATGAGGCGTTGATTGTACGACTGGCGGTGAATCATTCAATGTTGAATGATAAATTGCGTTTGAACGTCAGCGTTAATTCTAATACGCAGAACTATACAACGACCGGAGATGGTTCCTCTTTCAATAGAGGGGTATATAGTGCGGCATTGGTTACTAATCCTACCTTGCCTATTTATAAGCAGGATGTAAATAAGGATGTCCTGTCATCAATGCCGGAGTATGATGGTCCTTGGGCACAGCCTTCGGCTCTGGTGGCTATCGCCAATCCGCTGAGTACTATCGAGACAGCTAATGGCAGACATCACAGACAGCGTACCAGATTGAATGGTAATGTTACTTTCCAACCCATCGAATCATTGAAATTCAATGCTTTGTTATCTTGGGATAGATATTACGAAACAAGGGGTTATCGTGAGACTTTTGATAATTTCAATACCACAGTGGCTCATTCCCGTGACGGTTTTGCCTCCAGAGGTACTTGTGAGACTACAGACCAGTTGTTTGAATTTACCGCTCAGTATAGTGAAGTTTTTGGCATTCATAATATTTCTGTATTGGGAGGTTATGGCTATCAGAAGAATATATGGGAGGATTATTGGATGCGGAACTGGAATTTTCCTACAGACCAGTTTGGCTGGGATAATATCGCTTTAGGACGTGGCGACAGCGATATTGCCGGTGCTGCTATTCCTATTAACAGTAATAAAACGTCAGGTAATCTTATCAGTTTTTTCGGACGTATCAATTACATATTGGCGGGCAAGTATTTGGCTACCATTAGTGTAAGGCATGAGGCAGACTCCAAATTTGTGGGTTCCGATCAGGTTTGGGGTACATTTCCGGCTGTAAGTCTGGCATGGCGGATTAATGAAGAGAATTTTATGAAAAATATCAAGTGGATTAATAGCTTGAAACTTCGTGCCGGTTATGGTGTGACAGGTATTGCTCCTTCCAATCCTTATTTGGCAACCTATCGTTTGGGATATACTTCAAATAATGATACTTTTTATTATAATGGTCAATGGGTGAATAAATTGACTCCGCAGAGTAATCCGAATCCGGAATTCACATGGGAAAAGAAGAAGGAATTTAATGTGGGGCTTGATTTCTCTATTCTGAAAGATCGTATCAGTGGTAGTGTTGATGCTTATTACAGAAAAACTGTAGACTTGTTATATAATTATCCTGTTCCTGTTCCACCCAATGTATATGGCACTACACTGGCAAATGTGGGTACTATCAGTAATAAGGGACTGGAGATATTGCTGAACGGGGTTGTCTTTAATAAAAAAGATTTTGGTTGGAATACCACACTGACTTATTCTACTAATAAGAATAAGCTTGACAAATTGAATAATAGTAAATACCAGTTGGCAAACGATTATTTTTATGTGGGTGACGCACAAGCGCCTATGTCGGGAGTCCCTACCCATCGTGTAAAAGTAGGGGAGCCTATAGGGCAGATTTGGGGTTGGAAAGTATTGGATATTACAGAAGACGGTAAATGGATTTATGAAGATCAGAATGGTAATGCTGTAGAGTCTAAAGATGTGAAGATAGAGGATAGAAAAGTGATTGGTAATGGTTTGCCAAAGCATTATTTGGGATGGAACAATGATTTCCGTTATAAAAATTTTGATTTGAGCGTTACCATGAGAGGAGCCTTTGGATTCCAGAATATCAACTTTACTCGTCTGCATTATGAGAATTATAGAGACCAGGCAATGAATAATTTGAAAGCCGGGTATGAAAAAGTATTTGGTAAAGCGGTGCTGACGGACTCCAAGCAATTTAATAGTTACTATGTGGAGGATGGCGATTATTGGAAAATTGATAATATTGTATTGGGGTATAATTTCAAGAAAGACTTTATTAAAGGGATTAAGGGAATGCGTCTGTATTTCTCTGTTCAAAACGCTTTGACCATTACCGGATACAAAGGACTTGATCCGGAGGTAGGCGGTTCGCTTTTAACTCCGGGAACAGATGACAGAAACAAGTATCCCACTACCCGTTCATATACCTTTGGCGTTAACTTGAATTTTTAAATTATTAGATTGAAGAACATGAAAAGAAGAATAAGAATAGCATTGATGTGTCCTGCACTTTGTTGTCTGATAGGAGCATCATTGAATAGTTGTATGGAACTGGACGATAGCGTGTATACTACGATCGTATCCGATAAATATCATTATACGGAAAAGGACATGGTTGCCATATTAGGTAATGCTTATACTCCATGGCGTTCTGTTGTTATCGGTGCAATAAATGAAACGCAGACCATTTCTACAGATGAGACCATGATACCGGTACATCCTTGGGGATGGAATGGGACTACCATTAACATGCATTTACATATCTGGACTTCGGAGACAGGTGAGGCTGTTAATCGGTGGGGTGACCTGTATACTGGTATAAACAATGCCAATCAGGTAATTTACCAGATTGAATCCGGCCTGTTGCCTGTGACGGAAGGTAAGGATAATTATTTGGCGGAGTTAAAAGCGGTAAGGGCTTCTTATTATTATATGCTTTGTGATTATTACGGCAATGTACCCTATCTGACCCGTTTTGATGTCCCTCAAGGTTTTCTTCCCGAACAAATCAGTCGTAAAGCCTTGAATGATTCTATCATTGCCGAAGTGACAGCCGCCCTTCCTTTATTACCGGAGAATGTTGATGAATCGACTTACGGACGTTTTACCAAATGGGCTGCTTATGCTTTATTGGCCAAGATGTATATCAATGCGGAGATGTATACGGGAACCCCACAATGGCAAAAGTGTCTGGATGCCTGTGAGGAGATCATAAAATCTGGTAAATTCTCGTTGGCGGGAAATCAGAAAGATGTATTCAAGGCTGATAATGAGGATTGTACGGAAGCTGTTTTTGCTGTTCCTTTTGATCAAAGTTACGCCGGTGGATTGAATATATTCAATTACGCTTTAAACGGTCAGTTCTCTCAGGTATATTCCACTAAGAGTTTTGGTGGTTGGGGAGGTTCGGTTGCTGTTCCGCAATTTATAAATACATTTGATCCGGATGACAGTCGTCTGACCGAGAATTATTTGATGGGACAGCAAGTGTATCCCGATGGTTCCAATGTGTTGTGCGAGATAGGCAACAGTCAGGGGATTCCTATGAATATTGTAAATGTGGTTCCGGGGGTTGATTGGGCTGAGGAATTACATGGATATCATTTGGCAAAGTATGAGTATGTTGCCGGTATGTCTCCTGGTGCTATGAGTAACGATGTTTTCCCCTTCCGCTATACAGATATATTGATGATGAAAGCTGAATGTTTGTTAAGGACTGGAAAAGCGGACGAAGCGGCACAAATTGTAACAGAAATCAGACAACGCGCATTCAAGTCTGCTCCGGAAAAAGCGGTAGTCACTGGTGCGGAACTGATGGGAGGGAGTACCTATGATTATGGATTGCGCGAAACAACCTATTTGGACAAGATTAAAAGTCCTAGAACAACTCATGAAGGTGGAGCAGATATAAAATATGGTCGCTTTTTGGATGAATTGGGTTGGGAGTTTAACCAAGAAGGAAGAAGAAGGCAGGACTTGATTCGTTTTGGAGTATGGACAACTAAATCATGGCTTTCTCATTCTGCTACAAATGATATAAATAAGAACTTGTATCCTATTCCAAGAGCTGAATTGGATAAGAATGGTAAGTTAAAGCAGAATCCGGGATATTAGTGGATTGGTAATGAACAGACTGTCCGAAAACCTGTTTGGCACTTTTTGTCATGTGCGGTTCCGGACAGTCTTTTTCTTTTAATATTTATTTGAAGTGATGGTATGAAAAGGTTTGCCGGTTGGTTGTTGTTTTTCTGGGGATGTATATGTTGTATATGTGCCTCTGAAATTTCTATAACAGATTCATGGAAGTATAAAGCAGAGAATGATGAACGTTTTTCCAGTATGGATTGGAATGATTCTGATTGGGTAACTGTAGATTTGCCTCATACTTGGAATGCCGGAGATGTGATTGACGAGCAACGGGGATATAGGCGTGGCATATCTTGGTATAGGAAGAAGTTGTTCATTCCTTCAGAGGCACGGGATAAGAAAATAACTCTTCGTTTTGATGGAGTGGCCAGCAAGGCAGACGTCTATTTAAATGGGAAATTATTGAAAACTCATTTGGGGGCATATACCGCTTTCGGAGTTGATATAACTGATATCTGTGAAGTTGGAAAGGAAAATCTGTTGGCGGTAAAAGTGGATAATAGTTCTTCTTTGGGGGAAATCCTTCCACCGGTTTCCGGAGATTTTTCTATTTTTGGGGGTATTTATCGCAGGGTGTTCTTGCAATGGACGGAAAAAGTGCATTTTGTGACAGAACCTTATGCAGCTGTTCCAGTAAGGATACAAACCCCTGAAGTGTCGGTATCTGAGGCGTCAATGCAAATTGTGGCTTTTCTTAAAAATGACTTTACCGATACAAAGCACGTGCACGTCAATGTTTTTCTTTGCGATGAAATGAATCGGATTGTGAAAGAGAAACAGTTGAAACTGAAACTGATTCCAGGCAGGAAATATCCTATATCCACTTCTGTAGGAAGGATAGAGAATCCTCATTTGTGGTCTCCTGAATTGCCTTATTTATATACGGTAAAAGTGCAGGTATGCGATGCCAAGAATGGAGAAATGTATCAAGAAGTAATTTCTCCGGTTGGATTCAGATGGTTTTCGGTGGACAAGACAGGCTTTTATCTGAACGGGAAGTATCTTAAATTGAGGGGAGCTGCACGGCATCAGGATTATGCAGGTTTGGGAACGGCTATTCCCGTTGAAATGAATCGTAGGGATATGCGGTTGCTGAAAGAAATGGGAGCTAATTTTGTGCGTATCAGTCATTATCCTCAAGATCCGGAAATATATCGAGCCTGTGACGAATTGGGGTTGATAGTATGGTCTGAAATTTGTGTTGTGAATGAAGTGAGAAAAAATGCGGCATTCGCTCATAACTGCAAAGAAATGTTGAAAGAGATGATTCTTCAGAACTACAATCATCCATCGGTGGTACTATGGGGGGCTATGAATGAATTATGGGATTACCATAAGCAAGCTATTGCGTTGGCTAGGGAGTTGGAGGCTTTGAAAAAAGAGCTGGATCCTTATCGTCTTTCTTGTGTCGCCTTTCATGCTTTTACTTGGGAGAAACCCTATACACAGTCTAGTAAGGAGATGTTTAGTATTTCGGATGTTAACGGGGTGAATGTATATGAGTCTTGGTATCAGGGAGATTCTGCTACGATTGCACCTATGTTTGATAAATTTTGTAGTTATTCTACTGCAAAACCTCGTTTTTTGTCGGAATTTGGAGCAGGAAGCGATGAACGTATCCATTCTTATACTCCGCGTACATTTGATTTTACTCCGGAATTTCAATTGGATTTTAATCGCAGATATATCAATGAAATGGAGAAACGTCCGGATTATATAGGTTATTCTATTTGGAATTTGGTTGATTTTCAGGTGGATGGTCGTGGTGATAGCAAGCCTAATCTGAATCAAAAAGGAATGTTGACAGAGGATCGTCGGAAGAAAGAGATTTATTATTACTGTCAGGCTCGTTGGTCGGACATTCCGATGATTCATATTGCCGGGGCCGATTGGACGAAAAGGGTGGAAATTTGTGATGATAGTATAAATGTGCGTAAGATCAGTGTTTTTTCTAATCAGAAAACGGTGGAGTTAATTCATAATGGAAAGTCTTTGGGTGTGCGTGAAGTGGTAAATGGGGAAGCTGTTTTCGCAGTTCCTTTTATAAACGGAGAGAATCTGCTGGATGCTCGAAGTGGGGCACTTTCAGACAGGCTGAAGATACAGATGAAATTGTTATCTTCCCGTCTTACTGACAGTGATGTGCTTTTGGACGGTCTTTGTATTAATTTGGGACAGGAGCATTGTTATTTTATAGACCCGCAGCTTCAGGAAATATGGATACCCGATAAACCTTATACAAAGGGAAGTTGGGGATATATGGATGGAAAACCTTTTAACTCTTGGCCGGGATCATCACATGATGGAGTTAGGTATGGAGTAGGGGCTGATATAAAAAATACTTTTTTAGAGCCTCTTTTTCAGACCTTTTTGATTGGTACGACTTGTTACCGGCTGGATGTTCCTGACGGAGTATATGAAATTGGCTTTTATTTCACGGAACCTTTCAGTAAGGATGAACGGAAAAATATTGTGCATACAGGTGTTTCTGCCGAGGGACAACGTGTATTTGATGTGTCAGTCAATGGAGAAAAATTGATAGAGTCATTGAATCTGGCTGATTCTTATGGCGAGCAGACAGCTGTTGTAAAGACACTTGTGGTCAATGTGCGGAATCATGAAGGACTGGAGATTCTGCTTTCTCCTCAAAAAGGACAAGGTGTTATTAGCGGATTAAAAGTAAAGAAAATACGATGATATGGGCTGAAAAACTTCTGAATGAGTAAAATGGTTATATTCTTTCTTTTTCTGACAAGATTCTTTTCCATGAAACTCAGGGACAGATGTACTTTTGCTGATGTAAAATTTGAATAAAAAACGGTATGTTTAAGAAAAAGAGAAATATAGGGAAATTGTTATTAGGTTCCTTTTTGATTGTGGCTGTACTGACAGCATGTATGGAGGAAAAAAGGGAGATGAAGATAGATATGCTTTCACGTCCCGGTACGATAGATAGGAATGTCAGTTATCAGGGAAATCGTTTGCCTTTGAAACCATTGCATTTTATAAAATTGCCGGTAGGAACCATTGAGCCGGAAGGCTGGCTGAAAAAGTACCTGCTGTTGCAAAAAGAGGGATTAACCGGGAAACTGGGTGAAATTAGTGCGTGGTTGGATAAGAAGGATAATGCGTGGTTGCTGTCTGGTGGAGATCATGGTTGGGAAGAAGTCCCTTATTGGCTGAAAGGATATGGTGATTTGGCTTATATCTTAAAAGATTCTGCTATGATTGCAGAAACAAAAGTCTGGATTGAAGCAGCTATTCAGAGCCGGCAACCGGATGGCTTTTTCGGTCCGGTGAATGAACGTGGAGGGAAGAGAGAACTTTGGGCGAATATGGTAATGCTTTGGTGTTTGCAATCTTATTATGAATATTCTGGTGATAAGAGAGTGTTGACTTTGATGACTGATTACTTTAAATGGCAACTAACTGTCCCCGATGATAAATTTTTGGAAGATTATTGGGAGAACAGCCGTGGGGGGGATAATCTGTATAGTGTTTATTGGCTTTATAACATCACAGGAGAACAATTCCTGCTGGAGCTTGCTCGGAAACTTCATCGTAATACGGCAGACTGGACAAATGAATCGGATTTGCCTAATTGGCATAATGTGAATATTGCACAGTGCTTTCGTGAACCGGCTACTTACTATATGCTTAGTGGTGATTCGGCAGATTTGCAGGCATCTTATCGAGTGCATCATCTGGTGAGACGTATTTTCGGACAGGTGCCGGGAGGTATGTTCGGAGCGGACGAGAATGCCCGTTTGGCTTATATTGATCCACGACAAGGTACAGAAACTTGTGGATTTGTAGAACAGATGGCGTCTGATGAGATAATGCTTCGTATGACCGGTGATCCTTTTTGGGCTGAGCATTGCGAGGAGGTCGCTTTCAATTCTTATCCGGCGGCGGTAATGCCTGATTTCAAAGCTTTAAGATATATCACTTGTCCCAATCAGGTGGTGAGTGATTCTAAAGATCATAAACCCGGAATTGATAATGGAGGTCCTTTTTTGGCTATGAATCCTTTCAGCAGTCGTTGCTGTCAGCATAACCATGCGCAAGGCTGGCCTTACTATATTGAAAATTTGGTTTATGCAACTCCGGATAACGGGCTTGCCGCCATTATTTACGGTCCGTGTTGTGCACAGGCGAAAGTAGGGGTAAACGGTACTGAAGTTATTCTGAGAGAAGAAACAAACTATCCGTTTGAAGAAATGATTCGGTTTACAGTGCAAGTTTCCGGTAAAGTGGATTTTCCATTATATCTTCGTGTACCTGCTTGGTGCAAGGGGGCTACATTAATAGTTAACGGAGAAACGGTAGCTGCTGGTATGGAGTCTGGTAAATATGTTCGTTTGGATAGAACTTGGAGTAATGGAGATGTGGTAATCTTGCAATTACCCATGTCTTTATCTGTTCAAAGATGGCAGACCAATCAAAACAGTGCCAGCGTGAATTACGGTCCTTTGACTTTCTCTCTGTTGATAGAGGAAGAGTATAGAAAAGTAAATAGTGCAGAAAATGCTATATGGGATTCTAAATGGCAGAAAGGTGCTGATGTCAATGCTTGGCCTACTTATGAAATCTATCCTCAAAGTGCTTGGAACTATGCTTTGAAATTGGATGATAGGGTTTTGGAGCAATGCTTGAAAGTCGAGAAGAGAGAATGGCCTTCAGACAATTATCCTTTTACTGCTGATAACGTTCCTCTAGTGATAAAAGCACAAGGGAGAAGAGTGCCTTCTTGGGGTATAGATCAATATGGCTTATGTGGTGTGTTGCCGGAAGAAGGGGCTCCGAAAAGTGAAATATTGGAAGATATAACCTTGATACCGATGGGAGCTGCCCGTTTGCGTATCTCGGCATTTCCTGTAACTTATGAATAATTTTATATTACTATGAAAAGACTGTTATTTGTGATTCTATTGACAATTATGGGATGTTGCGGTGTACATGTGCAAGCCGTTGGATACGAAAAAATTATTAATCCGGTATTGCCGGGTGATCGTCCTGATCCTACTGTCATTGAAATAAATGGAGAGTATTGGGCTGCTGCGACTTCTAATGAATGGTCGCCGTTGTTCCCTATTTTTAAATCAAAAGATTTAGTGAACTGGGAATTGGTGAATTATGTTTTTCCGGATGGAGCACCTGATTGGGCATTAAATAATTTTTGGGCCCCGGAATTATCGTATGATGAGAAACAGGGAAAGGTTTATCTGTATTATACAGCCCGTGACAAGAGGACAAAGAGATTATCGTGTGCGGCGGCGGTAGCTGATTCCCCGATGGGGAGGTTCAAAGATTTGGGACCGTTGGTTGCTCAGGAACCAGGCTCTATTGATGCTTTTGCTGCAAGAGATGAGAAGGGTAAACTTTATCTTATATGGAAAGAAGACGGCAACAGTATGGGCTTGCCTACAAATATTTGGGCACAGGAGATGACGGAGGACCGCACCCGTCTGATAGGAGAAATGACTTCCTTGTTCTGTAATGACACTCCTTGGGAGGAAGGGCTGGTAGAAGGGGTATGTGTTTTTAAAAAGCAGGATTATTTTTATATCTTGTATTCGGCAGCTAGCTGTTGTGACAAGAAATGTAATTATAAAACAGGAGTGGCCCGTTCCAAATCTTTGCTGGGCAAATGGGAGAAATATGAAAAGAATCCCATTTTGGTAGACAATCAGGATTGGCGTTGTCCCGGACATGGTACTATAGTTCGGAAAGATGGAAAGGAGTTTTATTTGTATCATGCTTATAATAGGAGTGGTTCGGTATATGTCGGACGTCAGGGCGTGTTGGAGGAATTGTGTTGGGGAGAGGATGGCTGGCCTTATTTTAGGAACGATGCCGTTTATAATCGTCCTAATTTGTCTTTGGATTATGTGGATTCCTTTAAGGGTAATACACTAGCTCCCATTTGGCAATGGAGGGTAACCCAGAAAATAGATTATCAGACAGGAAAAAATGGATTACATCTAGGAGCATCTATGGAAAACAGGGAATTGGGTACTCTGCTGGTACAACCTGTCAAGGCTTTGAATTTTTCGTTGATTGCTACTGTTGATAACCGGAAAAGTATGGCTGCGGCTGGTATCGGTATTATTGGTGGAGCTCATAATGGATTTGGCGCTCCTTTAGCCGGTATTGGCATATCAGTTTTGAAAGATAAGGTGGAAGTATGGAAAAATGTAGATGGTAAAGTTGATGTCTTGGCTCAAAGTGCTATAACGGTGTCAGCAACGGCACAGGTCAGGATGACTGTGAAAGACGGGTATTGGCTTTGCTTTGAGTTCCGGAAAGGGCAGAGGTGGATACCTTTGGCAACGGAAATTGATGCTTCGCCGTATGTTCCGTGGGGAATGGGCTTCCGCATAGGCTTGTGTGCTAAAGGGGGAGACGGAACCTTTGCTGATTTCCGTAAGATTGAATTGATTCATTGATTGTGTTTTTTATAAAATCTGTTACCATGAAAAAATATAGGTTAGTATTCGTTTTAAGTATATTGTTTTTAGGAGTGATCAAGTTGACTGCATCGGAATATGAGCAGGTGCGCAAAGCACCTCGTGTACATGTTCCGGTATGGCAGTCATTTGCACTGTCGGAAGTCGAATTAACCGATAGCTATTTTAAGAAAGCGATGGATTTACATAAAGGATATCTGCTGTCGCTGGATGTAGACAGGCTCATTCCACACGTACGCCGTAGTGTCGGTTTGCAGGGGAAAGGAGATAATTACGGAGGATGGGAGAAGCATGGTGGATGTACCTATGGTCATTATATGTCTGCTTGTGCCATGATGTATGCTTCTACAGGCGAGAAAGCTTTGCTGGATAAATTGAATTATATGCTGGATGAACTGCAAGAGTGCCAAAAACAGACCCCGGATGGTTGGTTCATTACCGGTAAAAGAGGGAAGGAGGGTTATTTGCAGTTGCTTCAAGGGAATGTGGTGCTTAACCAGCCGGATGAAACCGGACAACCTTGGAATTATAACCAGAATGGGAACTCATGGTATTGTATCCATAAGATTTTGGCGGGATTGAGGGATGCATATGTCTATGCAGGTTGTAGGCAAGCCAAGGATATATTGATGCCTTTGGCGAATTTTATTTCTCATATAGCCTTGAATAGCAATAGGGATCTTTTTCAAAGTACCTTGAGTGTGGAACAGGGGGGGATGAATGAAGTTTTTGTTGATATTTATGGTATTACCGGAGATAAGAAATTTTTGCAGACGGCAGAAAGGTTCAATCATATCAATGTTATTTATCCGATTGCTAACGGAGAAGATGTGTTATTCGGTCGCCATGCTAACGATCAAATACCTAAATTTATGGGAGTAGCCAGAGAGTATGAGTTCTCACCCAATGATATTTATTATCAGGCTGCCCGTAACTTTTGGAATATTGTAATTAAAGATCACACATTGGCCATCGGTGGAAATAGTTGTTATGAGCGTTTTGGCGTACCGGGTGAAGAAAGCAAGCGGCTGGACTATACTTCGGCAGAAACTTGTAATACATATAACATGTTGAAATTGTCAAGACAGTTGTTCATGTTGGATGGTGATTATAAATATCTGAATTACTATGAACATGCTTTATATAACCATATTCTTGCTTCACAAGATCCTGATATGCCGGGCTGTGTGACTTATTATACTTCTTTGTTGCCGGGATCATTTAAGCAATATAGTACTCCGTTTGATTCTTTCTGGTGTTGTGTGGGTACAGGGATGGAGAATCATTCTAAGTATGCCGAATCCATTTATTTTAAGGATAACCAAGAATTGCTGGTCAATCTGTATATTCCTTCACGTCTCCACTGGAAGGAAAAAGGTTTGAAGCTGACTTTGGATACTTATTTCCCGGAGTCGGATACGGTTACAGTAAGGATGGATGAAATAGGGAGCTATACAGGAATGCTTCTGTTCCGTTATCCGGATTGGGTGAGCGGTGATGCTGTAGTTCGTATTAATGGAAAGCCGGCACAGACGGAAGCACATAAGGGAAGCTACATTCGCCTGTTGGATTCTGTTAAGAGCGGAGATGTGATAACATTGGTTTTCACACGTAACTTATATATTGATTATGCAAAGGATGAACCTCATTTCGGCTCTGTCATGTATGGCCCGATATTGCTTGCGGGAGGATTGGGGACGGATGATATGCCCGAAGATAGGGTTATTGACAATCGTGCTTGTCGTGAATCGCTTCCGGCAAAGAATATTCCTATGTTAGTGGGTCCATTGGCCGATCTGGATAGCTGGATACAATGTTCTTCACAACATCCTTTACGGTTTACAGTAAAGAATGGAGGTGGACAACAAGGGGTAGGGTTGATCCCTTATTTTCAAATGCATCATCAGCGGCATACTGTATATTGGAAACTTTATTCTCCGGATGAATTTGTTTATCGTACTCGTTCTTTAACGGATGAAGTGAAGATCGGTGACGGGAAAGATGAAAGGAAACATGCGTTGCAAGGAGAGAATGATTCTATTTATTGGCATGATTATTTTTGGGCAAAGAATACTCGGTTCCGTATGGCAAAAGACGGATGGTTTTCTTACACACTTCATATAAATAAAACGGAACAAAAGCCTTATCATCTGATTTGTCGTTTCTGGGGAGACAAGCCTGATACTTGTCAGTTTGATATATTGATTGACGGCAACTATCTACGTACTGTCAGTTTGAATCGAAAACTATATCTGACCTATGTGGACGATGTGTATTCTATTCCTGCAGACTGGACTCGTGGAAAGGATAAAGTGAATGTTACTTTCCGTGCTGCTCAAGGGAAGAATGCCGGAGGATTGTATGAATTGAAAATTACTTCAGATACGAATTATAGATAAACTTTAAATATAGATTACCATGAAAAAAACGTTGGTTATATTATTCGTCGCCGGGGTTCTTGCCGCGTGTAAGTCGACGGATAGCAATAAATCTGATTATCAATACAAGGATGTACCTTTTACCAATGTACACTTTTCTGATAATTTCTGGGCATCTCGTATTGAAACCATTCGTAGTGTTACCGTGCCTTTTGCTTTTCATAAATGTGAGGAAACTCATCGTATAGATAATTTTGCAGTAGCGGGGAAACTGATGGAAGGAAAGTTCAATTCCCCTTATCCGTTTGATGATTCGGATGTGTATAAGATAATGGAAGGAGCTGCTTACTTGTTGGCGGTGAAGGAGGATAAAGCGCTGGATATGTATATGGACAGTCTGATTCATCTGATAGGAGCTGCGCAGGAACCGGATGGTTATCTTTATACTACCCGTACTATTGGCGGGGATTCGCAACATCCGTGGGCTGGCAGTAAAAGATGGGAAAATGAACGTGACAACAGCCATGAATTGTATAATGTAGGACACATGTATGAGGCGGCTGTAGCTCATTATCTAGCTACCGGAAAACGTTCATTTCTTGATATAGCCATTAAGAGTGCGAATTTGTTGTGTAATACCTTTGGTCCTGAAGAAGAAAAGATTACTGTAGCGCCAGGGCATCAGGAAGTGGAGATTGGGCTGGTAAAGCTTTATAGGGTGACAGGAGATAAACGTTATTTGGATTTGTCACAATTCTTTTTGGAGGCTCGTGGAAAGTATGACAAATATGATCGGAATAGTGAGGATCAGTTCCGTAACGGATCTTATTGGCAGGATCATAAGCCAGTCATTGCTCAGGATGAGGCTGTAGGCCATGCAGTGCGGGCTACCTACATGTATGCTGCTATGACAGATATAGCCGCTTTGAAAAACGAGCGGCATTTTGAAAATGCTGTGGGTAAATTATGGGACAATGTAGTAGGGAAGAAGATGTATATTACCGGAGCTATTGGTTCAACTCGTCATGGAGAAGCGTTTGGTAAAAACTATGAGTTGCCTAATAGTACAGCTTATTGTGAAACATGTGCTTCTATTGCCAATTGCATGTGGAATTTACGCATGTTCATGCTGCATGGTGATGCCAAATACATTGATGTGCTGGAACGTTCTTTGTATAACGGGGTGTTGAGTGGCATCAGTTTGGATGGAAAGAAGTTTTTTTATCCAAATGTCCTCTCTTGCGATGAAAATGGCTCAGAGCGTAGCGAATGGTTTGATTGTTCTTGCTGCCCTTCTAATCTAGCTCGTTTTATTCCTTCGGTGCCAGGGTATGTGTATGCCACTTCTTCCAAAGGATTTTATGTGAATCTGTATGGTGCCAATCATGCTGATGTAGTTCTAAAGAATGGAAAGCATGTACAGGTGGAACAACAGACGGATTATCCGTGGAATGGAAAGATAAAGTTGATATTGACTCCGGAAACCCCGGAAGATTTTGCTGTTATGTTGCGTATTCCGGGATGGGTAAATAGTCAGCCTGTACCTTCCGATCTTTATACTTATACCAGGCATGATAAAAGAGCCGTAAAAATTACAATCAATGGAAAACCCCGGGATTTTGTAATGGAGAAAGGATATGCCGTTTTATCCGGTAGTTGGAAACGGGGGGATACAATTGAACTAAGTCTTCCGATGGATGTCCACAAGGTTTCAGCAAATGATAAGGTTGCTGCGGATGTGAATCATCTTGCCGTAGAGCGTGGCCCGATAGTTTATTGTGCAGAGTTTGCTGACAATGGAGGGACTGTATTGAATTATGTGCTGAAACCGGAAACGGCTTTTGAGGCTGCTCCTGCTTCTATGTTGGGAGGTGTGGAGATATTGAAAGGAACCACAGAACGCATTATTGCCGAGAATGATTTTAAGGAAATAAAGTCTGTGACAGATTCTATCCTGCTTATTCCTTATTATGCACGGTCTCATAGAGGAAATGGTGAAATGGCTGTGTGGCTTCCTTCCGATGAGAATATATTGAAAGATCAGCTAAAAGAACGTGCCCGTATTACGGATAAAGTTTTTATCGGTAAAGAAAGTTCGGAAACTGCGCATCAGTTGAAAGGTGAGAATACTCATACGGGAGGACCAAATACATGGCGTGATGCCTCGGATGGTGGATGGTTTTCGTATACCCTGAGAGTAGATCCGGTTCAACCGATGGAATTGGTTTTGACTTATAGCAGTACAGATGGAGGAAATCGTGAATTCGAGATATTTGCCGAACATGAAAAGATAGGAGAGCAAAAATTACGGGTGGAAACTTTTAGTGCATGGATTGATAAAGTGTATCCTATTCCTGTTGATTTAACTCGGGGGAAAAGTCATGTAACTGTTAAGATACAGGCTTTGCCCGGTATGATTGCTGGAGGTGTGTTTGGTTGCAGAATGCAGAAGCAAAAAAAATAGGCCTATGAAACGCTATATTATGACCACCGGATTGATGTGTATATGCGTGTTTTGTTCTTTAGCCCAAAAACAAATGATGTATGGAGATACAAGCCGTATTGGAATACCTTTTTCTAAAGATCCTCATGTAGTGGAGTTCCAAGGTAAATATCTGATGTATTATTCTATTCCTCCAAAGCAGAATGGAAACGCGGAAGCGCAAGGTTGGGGAATAGGCATTGCCGGGAGCAAGAATCTGAAAGATTGGCATCGTATTGGAGAAATCATACCTCAAACAGCTTATGAGTCTAAAGGGTTATGTGCTCCGGGTGCTTTGGTAAGAAATGATACGGTTCATCTATTCTATCAGACGTATGGTAATGGTGCTAAAGATGCTATTTGTCATGCATGGTCTGAAGATGGGATCCATTTTGTACGTAATGCTACAAATCCTATTTTTTCTCCGGAAGGGGAGTGGAACTGCGGGCGTGCCATCGATGCGGAGGTCGTTTTTTTAAAGGATCGGTATTATTTATATTATGCAACTCGTACTCCTGATTATTCTACCCAAATTATAGGAGTTGCAATGGCACCTGCACATACGGATTTTTCGAAACAGGCATGGAAGAGTCCGGTGAATCATCCGGTGCTTGTTCCCGAATATCCTTGGGAAGAGAAGTGTGTCGAAGGAGCATCTGTTGTGCAGATGGGAGATGAGATGTTTATGTTTTATGCCGGGGCCTATAATAATCGTCCTCAGCAGATTGGAGTTGCTAAAAGTAGTGATGGTATTCATTGGACAAAACTTTCTAATAAACCCTTTCTGATGAATGGTGATCCTGGAACATGGAATTGCTGTGAGTCCGGACATCCTCATCTCTTTAAAACAAGGAAAGGAAAAACATATTTATTTTATCAAGGGAATGATGACTTTGGTAAAACTTGGTTTCTTTCGAATATGGAGGTCAAATGGAAGAATAGACATCCTTTTATCGCTCATTATATAAATCAAAAAGCACATTAAATATGAAGAAAATATTTCTTTTTCTATATACCTTATTGGTCTTTTCCGGTGTATACGCACAAGAAAACAAGGTAAAGGTGGAGCCGGTGAATGGAGATAAAATTTCTTTGTTCTCTTTAAAAGAAGTCCGTTTACTGGATAGTGATTTTAAACATATCATGGACCTGAACCACGCCTATATGCTTTCTTTGGAACCTGACCGTTTGCTGTCTTGGTTTCGGAGAGAAGCAGGTTTGACACCTAAGGCACAACCCTATCCTTTTTGGGAATCTGAGTATATGAACGGGCATGGACCTTTACCGGGACATATTATGGGGTTTTATCTGTCTGGAATTTCTATGATGTATGATTCTACGGGAGATACTGCAATTCTAAGTAGATTAAGCTATATCTTGGAGGAGTTATCTCTTTGCCAGCAAGCTGGAGGTGATGGATATTTGTTACCTACTATTTGCGGTAGAGCTATTTTCGAGAATGTGCTGGATGGAAATTTCAAGACTTCTAATCCTTTTATTGAGACTCCTTATGACAAATGCTGGGAACCTGTGTATGTCATGAACAAGATCATGTTGGGGCTTTATCAGGTTTATATGCGATGTGATTTATTACAGGCAAAAGAAATATTGGTAAAGATGGCAGACTGGTTCGGCTATTCAGTTATTGACAAGTTATCACATGATGATCTTCAAAAATTGTTGGTGTGCGAGCATGGCTCTATCAATGAGTCTTTTATAGATGTTTATCAGATAACGGGTGAGGAGAAGTATCTTAAGTGGGCACAAAGACTCAACGATGAGGATATGTGGGTTCCCATGTCTGAAGGAAAGGATATATTGGAGGGTTGGCATGCTAATACCCAGATTCCTAAATTTACAGGTTTCGAATCTGTTTATCGTTATGATAGTAATGAACGTTTTACCACAGCTGCCCGTTTCTTTTGGGATACAGTAGTGAGAAAACATACTTGGGTGATGGGAGGTAACAGTACAGGAGAACATTTCTTTGCTCCTGAGGAATTCGAGCATCGAATAGAATTGAACGGGGGACCTGAATCTTGTAATTCGGTTAATATGCTTCGTCTGACAGAGAGTTTATATTGTGATTATGCCGAGGTGGAGAAAGTGGATTATTATGAGAAAGTCTTATTTAATCATATTTTGGCCAACTATGATCCTGATCAGGGTATGTGTGTGTATTATACTTCCATGAAACCGGGACACTATAAAATTTATGGAACTAAATATGATTCTTTTTGGTGTTGTACCGGGACGGGGTTTGAGCAAACAGCAAAGTTTGGGCAAATGATTTATGCTCATACAGATGATGCCTTGTATGTAAATATGTTTATACCATCGGTAGTTACATGGGATAAAGGAATCAGTATTCATCAGGAAACTGCTTTTCCTGATGAAGGTGTTACTAGTCTTACTGTTTCCGGAGAGGCTGTTTTTAATTTAAAGATACGTTGTCCTTATTGGGTGGGAAGTTCGTCACTCAATGTAATTGTAAATGGTAAGAGAGAGAAAATAAAGGCTGGTGTGGATGGATATGTTTCAATAAACAGGCAGTGGAAAGATGGAGATAAAGTACGGATAGAGCTACCTATGAAATTGGAAATAGTGCCTTTGAATGAGGCGACTCATTATCTTGCTTTGAAATATGGGCCTATTGTTTTGGCAGCTAGAATTAGTGACGAGCATTTATCGAAAGATGATTTCAGATCTGCACGTTCTACTGTTGCTATGAAAGATTATCCAGTGATAGATGTGCCGGCTTTTATAGGGGATATCCGGAAAATACCGGCTGCTGTTATCCGGAAAAAAGGAGAGAAGCTGGCTTTTTTGTGTAGTAAGGATAATGTAGTATCCAAGCCTGTAGAGCTGGTTCCTTTTAATACTATTCACTGGAGCCGCTATGCCGTATATTTTCGGCATTATGATAAGAAAGAGAACTATTTGGCCGAGCTGAAGAAATCGGAGCAATTTAAGCAAGAAGAGGATAACTTGAATAAAAGAACTGTAGACAGGGTCATTATTGCAGATGCTGAATCTGAGAAAATGCATAAAATGGAGGCAGTAAATTCTACAGCTGGTGAGAATTGGCGGGATGCTTCTAAAGGTGGATATTTTATGTATGAAATGAAAGTTCGGAAAGAGATGGAACAGTCTGTTTGCTTACAGCTTTTGGGAAGTGATTCGGGTAATCGTATTTTTGATGTTTTGATTGATGGTAAATGGATAGATACTATTGATTTGTCTAAACCTTGTAAAGAAGGAAAAGGACTGTATAGATGTTATATTCATATTCCTGCTGAATATATAAAAGCAAGAAAAAATGTAACAGTGAAATTTCAGGCAAAGAATGGTTGTATAGCTGGGGGGATTTTTGATGTAAGGATTGTGTCTGCCATTTCGGTTCAAGACATGTAAATAAGAGCAGCTTTCGTTTTTAAAACATTCTCCATAGTTCGACTGTTCTAATGATAGTACAAACAGAAAAAATAATGATTATGGAAAAATATTTTATTCATAGCAATGAACTGCATTTGATTGATGTGGATAAAATTCATCAGGCAGTGGAAAGGATCGTGGACTCATTGGATATGGCTGCCGGATCAACTTGTCATTTTGATCTTTATAAAGTGGTGGAAACCTATTTTAAAGATTTGGATAAAAGAAGGGAAATAAACTGCTTATTGGGTATTGTGGATACGGAGGAGGAATTGGAGGAAAAGATGGAAGGCTTTTGAAATCTATTTTTTAATTTGTTTTCTATTCTTTATCTATTTTTACTGGGTGAAGATAAGTCTTCCTTTTTCATACTATTTCTGTTTATAAGACAGAGATGGTTTTAAAGTTTGTAAAGGCAGTTGGTTCATACTGAACCGACTGCCTTTTTATCTGAGTTCTATTGGTGGTTCTTGGGAAATTATATATTAGGAGTAATCTCATAGTATAGGGTTATACATGATTCTTTATTCTGAAAACTTTATTTAATTCTTAGGTTTTTGTAAGTTTGCTAAATGAAATCTAATAGAAAATAGAATGAAAACATTTAGACTAGTATTCATGATTCTGATAATGAGTGGATTAATATTTCAGGGGAGAGCTCATGTCTGTTGGGACGATCTAGAGTTCAAACAGTTTTCCACTCCTGAAGGATTACCGAATAGCATGGTTCACCAAGTGTATCAGGACCGTGACGGATATATTTGGATTCCTACTTTCTATGGATTGTTTCGTTATGATGGTTACGAGGTACGTACCTATAAATCAAATCTTTATACCCCTGGTCTTCTGGTTAATAATAATGTGCTTTGTGTGGAAGAAGATTATTCTCACCGGCTTTGGATTGGGACTCACGAGGGACTCTGTATGCTTGATAAACGGACAGGGAAGATGAAAAAATTGCAACTGGATGGAGTCAGCAAACAACGGCTGAATGAAATTCATGTAACAAAAGAGAACCGGGTTTATCTGGGGTACATCCGTGGAATGGCTTATTATGATGAAATGCAGGATACATTGGCTTTGATGACTCGGAAGAATTGTAGAGGGGACGTACCCGAATCTGTGAATATTCAAACTTTGTTTGAGGATGTAAATGGTGATTTGTTGATAGGTACCTGGAAGGATGGGCTTTATCGTTATTGCATAAAGGAAAATATATTTTTGCACTATCCGCCTTTAGATGAAGAGAACTCTGTTTTGGCTTTGTTTCAGGACTCTAGAGGGGTGATGTGGATAGGAACTAGTGGGTCCGGGCTGTATAAGGCCCATTTTTCATCCGATAGGAAAACGGTTTCTTTTGAAGGTTATAGACATGATGCCCGAAATGTTTCTTCTTTGCCGTCTGATTATATTTATTCGATTCATGAAGATTTACAGACACGTTCGTTATGGTTGGGTACTAGAGAGGGTGTTAGTGTGATGGAACTGGCTGATGAGGGAAAGTTTATCAATTATCAAGAATCTGGCTCTACACATTATCTTCCTGTCCGCGAGGTGAACACAGTCTTTAGGGATCGAAGCGGATTAATGTGGATCGGTACTAAAGGGGCTGGTGTCTTTCATGTCGATACTAGGAAACGTTCCTTTAATGTAATTTATCCTCGTGGCAACGATAAATCTTTTACAGATTTGATTTCTACATTGTATGTGGAAGAAAATGGAGCTCTTTGGATAGGTATGGGCTATGGATTGGATTATCAGCATGGAGATGAAAAAGTGACATTGTTTCCTTCGAAACGTCCTTATCATATTTCTTATAGCCCGTTAACCCGTGAGGTGTTGCTTGCTGTGCATGACGAGGGGATGATAGTTTGTCGTGATGGACAAATAATACATCAGTATAAGACCTCGAATTGCGGTTTTGTTCCTCATGATTTAGTGTATTTAGTTCACGAGGACCGTAAGGGAAACCGCTGGTTGTGTACCTATAAAGGACTTGGAGTGCGTTACCGGGACGGGCGTGAGTATTGTTTCAATCGTTTGTCCAGAGCAGACGAATTGCTTGGCCGGGAGATGACCACGATGGTTGAGGATAATGACGGCTCATTATGGTTGGCAACCAACAATAATGGTATTGTTCATGTTACAGGGGATATGGAACGTCCGGAATCGTTGCAGTGTAAGAACTATTGTATGGAGAATGGTTTGCTGTCGGTTAATACTCCTCTTTGTTTTTTGTTGGATAGAAGCGGACGGATTTGGGTCGGGACAGAGGGCAGCGGACTTTGTTTATATGATGTGCAAAATGATTGTTTCAAGTCTGTTCATAAGGAGTTTAATTTGCCCGGAGATATGGTTGGCAGTATGCAGGAAGATAATAGTGGTAATCTGTGGTTGGGCACCAATCAAGGGCTGGCAAAGCTAACCATATCCGGAAAGGAAAAGGGCAGGGTACGTATCTTTACAGTTGCCGATGGGTTGGCGGATAATTTCTTTAATCAAAATGCTTCTTTCTATCGTGATGGTACCTTCTATTTTGGATGCAGCAGGGGAATTGTGACTTTCAACTCGGAAGTGGTGGAAGAGAAACATGCTGATATTTCTTTATGCATAACTGATATCTTGGTGGATGGAAGACCATTGGAACAGATGTCGGATAAGAAAAGAAAGGAGATAACTCCTTTTACTTCCGATTTTACAGACAGATTAGTTATTCCTGCCTCATATTCCCATTTTACCATTTGTTTTGCATCGCTGACTTATAATCGTCCCCAGCAAAATAAATATGCGTACAGGTTGCAAGGCTTTGATGCTGATTGGCATTATGTGGACGCTTCCAGCCGGACTGCCTATTATTCCAAATTGCCTGCAGGGGAGTACGTGTTTCAGCTACGGGCAACGAATGAGAATGGTGATTGGGGTGACGTGAGAGAAATGGAAATTATTATTGAACCACCTTTCTGGGCTACTTGGTGGGCTTATTTTATTTATGTATTATTGGCTATACTGTTTATGGTATTGATATGGTGGGAGATTCGTCGGAGGCTGTTATTGCGTAATCGTAGGTTTTTGCAGGAAGGTGAGACGGACAAGGTGCATCATCTAAAATTGCAGTTCTTTACGAACATACCTTCGGATGAAGAAAAGTTTTTGCAGGATGCTGTCGCCTGTGTGAACCGTCATTTGGATGATCCCGATTTTGATGTTCCGCAGTTTGTAGATGAGATGGCAACCAGTCGTACAACGTTGCATAAGAAATTGAAATCTTTGACGGGATTGAATACAACTGGCTTTGTACGTAGTATCCGTCTGAAGGCGGCTTGCAGGATGATGGATGAAAATCCGAATTTCCGCATTTCCGAACTGGCTTATAAGGTCGGGTTTAATGATCCCAAGTATTTTTCTATCTGTTTTAAGAAGGAATTTGGTATGCAGCCTACAGAATATTCGATGAAATCGGGCAAAAACGCTTGAACATGCCAAGGTGGACAAGGTTGAAATATGTTCCTAAAAGGTGGAGAAAACATGCTTCAACCTTATCGGGAGATGCTTCATCTCTGTAAAATGAATAGCTGATTACTTTTGTGGCATTAAAACTTTAATGTCTAATTTAAAAAGGTTGGCTAATGAAATCTAATTTTTATGGAAACAGAAAATCGCTTCTTGCGGTTTTTATTTGTGCAGCTTTTCTTTCAGGAAGTCATGTTGCTTATGCGGTAAATGAATCGTTATTGGTTTCTGCGTACCAGCAGCCTAGTAAGATTAAAGGAACCGTAATAGATGCAAATGGTGAGGTTGTTATTGGTGCCAGTGTGGTGGTGAAAGGAACCGCTAATGGGACTATAACAGATATTGATGGGAACTTTATTCTTTCTGATGTCCCTACCAATGGGACGATTCAGGTAAGTTTTGTTGGATACAAGACTTTGGAAATCCCAGTTAAAGGGCAGACTTCTTTCAGTCTGACTTTAATGGATGATACCGAAGTATTGGATGAAGTAGTGGTGGTAGGTTATGGTACCATGAAGAAATCAGATTTGACAGGTTCTGTAGGTTCTATATCTTCTGAAAAACTCGCTGCTAGAGGTACTACCCGTTTGGAAGATGCATTACAAGGTGCGGTTCCGGGAGTAAATATCACTCAATCCAATAGCCGTGCGGGTGGCGGATTTAATATTCAGATACGTGGACAGGCATCTATAAATAAACAGGCTGCTCCTCTTTATGTAATTGATGGTATTGTGTGCTCGTCTATGGATTTTTTGAATCCCGAGGATATTGAGCGGGTAGACGTCTTGAAAGATGCCTCGTCTACTGCTATCTATGGCTCACGTGCTTCTGCTGGTGTGATTATGATTACAACCAAAGGTGCGAAGGGGGCAGGAAAACCTCAACATGTTTCTATTTCGTATGATGGATATTATGGGATACGTAAGGTTGCCCGTATGCCTGATTTTATGAATGCTCAAGAATTTATAGATTATCGTTTTGCACGTCATACTCTTTTAACATCAGA
The DNA here is from genome assembly GCA_959606905.1 of uncultured Bacteroides sp. Next base: position 28,428 of record CAUHML010000030.1, read on the forward strand.
TGTCTTTGATGGTTCTAGTCGTAAAGGAGTAGATGCGAACGGTATTCCTCATTATGAAATTAAACAATCTGATTTGGAAACTACGTTTCTGAAACGTGATGGTGGTACAAACTACCGTGATTCCCAAATTTATGAGATGATGATGTCGGGAACAGATGGTTATGACTGGACAGACCTCGTAACTCGGACAGGTAATCAGCAGAATCATTATATCAGTGCCAACGGAGCCACAGAAAAAATTAATTATCGGTTAGGAGTTGGTTATCAAGGGGAAGAAAATGTGTTCAAACATAATGATTATTCCCGTTTCAATATCAAAGGTGCTTTTGATGGAAAAATTTCCAAAGTATTTGAAGCTGGATTATCTGTGAATATGGCTTATACGGTGCAAGATGATTTTAGTACCGATGGAACTTATTGTCCGTATGAAAACGCTTTTTATTTCAATCCTTTTGTTGCACCTTATGATGAAAATGGTAACATTATCAATAATCCAGGGTCAAAGGATGCTTTTGGGTCTACCGGACAATTCACTTCTACTGTTAGCCCACTGAATGATTTAGAGGATGAAAACTATACTAATCAAACTCGCAAATTTCATGTCTTTGGCAATGTATATTTGCGTACTAATATAATGGATGGATTAAAATTTGCGACTACTTTTTCACCTAACTTTTATCATGGGCGTCAAGGAAAGTTTAATGCTACTGGAGTGAATGACCGTAATCCGCTAGGTTCCAATTATTATCAGGTGAACGGAACGAACTCTGCAGAGGTTGAGACGACAGACCGTATGGACTGGACTTGGGATAATCAGCTTGATTTTAATAAAACAATAGGTGATCATACGTTTGGCGCGATGGGTTTATTCTCCATATATCGTTCTGATAAAGAAATTTATAGATTGAAAGGCTTTGGTATTTCGGATGATATGCTTTCTTTTCATGCCTTGGATAAGGCTTCCGGTGATAAGGAGATAGCTTCTTCCTATACAGCATCTACTTTGGTCTCAGGAGCTCTTCGTTTGAATTATTCATATAAAGGTAAGTATATGGCGACAGCTACAGCACGTGCTGATGGTTCTTCACGCTTTGCAGAAGGTAACCGTTGGGGATGGTTTCCTTCCGTTGCTTTGGCATGGCGTATGTCAGAAGAAAGTTTTTTAAAAGGTACTCATTGGTTGGATAATTTGAAATTGCGTTTGTCTTATGGAGTTACCGGTAACAACAATGTGGATGATTATGTGACAATAGCTACAGCTTCAGGACCTAGTTATGTGGTATTGGGAGGATCGGAAATACAAGGATATTACCCTAATGGGCTTGTTAATACGGGACTCATTTGGGAAAAGGTAAAAGAGTTTGATTTAGGATTGGATTTTAGTGCATTGAGTAATCGTATTAATCTGACAGCCGATTTTTATCATCGTTTGTCTGATGGGCAGATTATGGATAGGATTGTTCCTGTTGAAACAGGTGAAACAAAAGCTACTTTTAATGTCGGTTCAGTTCGTAATACCGGAATTGAATTAGGAATGCAGTTTGGCATTATTCGGAGTAAAGATTTTATATGGGATTTAAGTGTGAATTATTCTCGTAACTGGAATAAAATATTGGAACTTAGTAATGGGAAAGTGGATGAAATTGCATCCAATCGCTTTATTGGTGAGCCGTTAAATGTATTGCGTGACTATATTCATACTGATGTGATAACTGATAAAGGGGTAACGATGCACACTAAAGATGGGGATATTCATTATACTTTGCAAGAATTGTATGCAAAGTATGGTTCGAAATATAAGTGGTATGAAGGTCAGATAGCTGTGAATGATTGGAATAATGATGGCAAGATTACGGATGAAGATAAGCAAATATATGGTTGTACAGATCCTAAATGGGTGGGAAGTTTAAGTTCAAATATGTATTATAAAGGTTTCGATTTCTCAGTAATGATTTATACTAAACAAGGACAATGGGCTCGTAGTTATTTCCATGATAAATATATGAAATGGTCTGATCGTGGTAACCAACATATGGCAATGGATTTTTATATTCCTAAAGGGGCGCCTGTTATTGACCATACTACCGGTGATATTGTATATGCCACTGAAACTCATTACGGTGAATATCCTTATCCGAATAATTCCGATACTTCGGCAGGTGGATATTTTTCTGATAAAGGTAGCGCGAAGGGAGAAGGCTTTCAGTATCAGAAGACTTCTTTTGTAAAGGTAAAAAATATCTGTTTGGGATATACTTTCCCTAAGAAGTGGATTACTAAAGCAGGATTACAGCATTTGCGTCTTTATATCAATGTGCTTAATCCATTTTGTTTTACGGATTATGATGGATTTGATCCTGAATGGGCAAATGCTAAATTAACTGATGGTGGTCCTGCATCGGTAACTTATCAGATAGGTGCGAATATTAAGTTTTAATTTCAAAGGAAAGGTAAATGGTATGAAAAAATATATATATACGGCAGTCATATTGGTTGGCTTTGTTTTGACTACAAGTTGTGAAGATTTTCTGACTACAGATAATAAGTCAAATGTAACGGACAAAGAATATTTCTCGACTAAGACAGGTTTTGAATCTTTGGTATCAAATGCTTATAGTACTTTACGAGATGTTTATGCAGTATCCAGTTATACTACTTATTTTAATGCAGGTACGGATATGTATGCTGATGGGCGTAATTATATCAATGATGAGTTGCATGAATATGAAACTTTAAATCCTGAAAACAGTGTGATGAAAGAGCTTTATACGGCATGTTATAAAGGTATCCGTGCGGCTTATGCTATAAAACATTATGCGGCGGATGCAGTTATTGATGAGAATTTGCGTAGCAGGCGTGTGGATGAGGCACGAGTATTGGCGGCGAATTATTACTATATATTGGTAAATACTTTCGGGGGGGTACCTTTGATGAAAGATTATGTGGCTGATGTTCAAACCGGATATCCTAAATCTTCGGTGGTTGATGTTTACACTTATATTATTGAGGAATTGGAGAATGTAATAGCTGCCGGAGCTATGGAAAAGTCTACCGCTTTGGATGGTGGTGGTCGTATAAGTATTGAATCGGCTCGTGCGTTATTAGCTAAAACTTATTTAGCAGCAGCTTGGGATTTAGATAAAAAAGATTACTTTGCCAAAGCAGCCCAAGTAGCAGATGACGTGATAGCTAATCGTGCTTTGGTTACTCCTTTCGAGGATCTTTGGAGAGCGGATTGTAGTGGAGATGATAACGAAGAATTTATTTGGGATGTGGAATATGACTATGCTACGGCTGCTAATACAGTCAGTGGTGGGCATCCGTGGAGTTCCTTTTATTGTAATCATATGGGGGGGCAAGAAGATCATGGAAAGGGGAGTACTTCTGCTTTTATTGCGACTTTACATGCTTTGCAGTGTTTTGAAAAAGGCGATATACGCTATGGGGTAACGTTTATGAAGGAGTTACCTGATATTGTTACTGCATCCGCTTATTGGTATTGGGATTGGTATAAGAATGGTGGAACTTTTATAGGAATTCCTTTGAAACGTTACTATCCGGCATGGTATGAAACAGAAGAAGATATCGATGCATGGAAAGCTCTTGATCCTGAAAATCGTAAAAATACATGGATACTACCGATGTCTGATCATACACGGGATCCTCAAGAATATATGCCTGGAGAAATTGATTATGAGGAATTCGTAACCTATTCTTATGGGGGCGCTCCTTGTCGTAAATTTGATGATTCTAATACTGCTAGTTATTCTAATAAAACAGATTATCGTGATGTACATATTATTACGCTTCCTGAGATTTATTTGGTAGCAGCAGAGGCTTATTTAAAAGCTGGTGATAAGGGAAATGCTTTGCTTCGTTTGAATGAAGTGCGCCGACGTGCACGGCTTGATGCGGTAACTGAAATAAATGTGGATGTTATTTTAAAAGAACGTGCTTGTGAGTTATTTGGACAGGGATCTCGATGGATTGATTTAAGACGTACACAGAAATTGGTGGAGTATAATGATTTATATAATCCTCAGATAAAAGGGCGGGCCGCACAAATGATTGGAAAGAAATTACTTCGTCCTATTCCTCAGGCGGCGATTGATGCGAATGAGTTGATGAGTGCTGAAGATCAGAATCCAGGGTATTAGTAAGGTGATTAGATAGTATTGAGATGTGTTTAGGACGGGGATGTTATGATATATGGCATCCTCGTTATTAAAAAAATCAATTAAAGTAGAATAACTGATGAATGTGAAATTAAAAAGGGAAAGTCGATTATTGATTATGGCTATAACCAGTGTAGCTTTGTTTGTGCATATTGTAGTGATTTGTGCAGCTAGTACAAGAGAGGTTGTTGCCAATAAAGAATTTGTTTGGTATAATGGTAAACGTCCTATTACTTATTCCTTGCCTGGATCTGTTTCTCCAGTAGTGACGGTAGCACTGGATATGTTTAAGGGTGACATGCAACAGGTGACGGGGGTATTACCTCAAAAAACTCTTTTCGGAACGGCGGTTATTAATATTATTCAGTTGGATAAAAACAAGTCTATCCTAAGAGATCTCCGTAAAGACGGAATCCCGGTGGATAGTATTGTTGCCAGAAAAGACGCTTTTTTTATAAAGATAAGAGAAAATCAGTTGTTGGTTGTAGGAAGTGACGGTCGGGGAACTGCTTACGGCATACTTGAACTTTCCCGCTTGGCAGGAGTGTCTCCATGGGTATGGTGGGGAGATGTAACACCGATGAGAAAAGAGCGATTGACCCTTCCGGCTGATTATTCTACTTTTCAGAGTCCATCGGTAGAGTATCGTGGAATCTTTTTAAATGATGAAGACTGGAGCTTGCAGCCTTGGAGCTGGAAAAACTTTGAACCGTCTGATATAAAAGGACGTATTGGTGCACGTACTTATAAAGAAATCTTCAAATTGCTGATGCGCCTTCGTGCCAATGCTATTTGGCCGGGAATGCATGGAATTACGACTCCGTTCTACTTTGTGCCGGGAGCTAAAGAAGCAGCTGACAGTTGCGGCATTCTCATCGGTACTTCGCATTGCGAGCCAATGATGCGCAATAATGTAGGTGAATGGAAAGTCAATGAACGGGGTGACTATAATTACATAACAAACCGTGAAGGGGTACAATCCTATTGGATAGAACGGCTGAAAGAGGCTGGACCTTATGAAAATTTCTACACCATGGGTATGAGAGGTATTCACGACAGTGGAATGGAAGGGGTCAAGACCCTTCAGGAAAAGACCGATGCACTGCAACAGGTTATTGACGACCAGCGCAAGTTATTATCGAAGTATGTAGATAAAGATGTGGAGAAAATTCCCCAGGCTTTTGTCCCCTATAAAGAAGTGCTTCAAATAATGGAGAATGGCTTGCAACTGCCGGAAGACATCACTTTGATATGGTGTGATGACAACTATGGCTATATGACCCGTTTAAGTGACAAGGAACAGCAAAAGCGTAACGGAGGTGCCGGAGTGTATTATCATCTCAGTTATTGGGGGCGTCCGCATGACTATATGTGGTTATGCACTACCCAGCCGGGATTGATTTATAGTGAAATGAAACAGGCATACGATTGCAATGCCCGCCGTTTGTGGGTGGTTAATGTGCACGATTTGAAACCCGCGGCATACGATTTGGAACTCTTTCTGGATATGGCATGGAATATCAATTCCGTATCTCCATCTACTCTTGTGGAGCATCAGAAGAGCTGGCTTTGCCGCGAATTTGGCAAAGAAGCAGGAGAAAAATTATTGCCTGCCATGTTAGAGTTTTATCGCCTGTGCGGCATCCGTAAACCGGAATTTATGGGTTGGAACCAAGTGGAGCTGGACAAGAAAAAATATACCAAAGGCTGGTCTCCGGTTAAAAATACGGACTTTAGCTTAACCGAATTCGGCGGCGAACTGGATCGTTATCTGGAATCCTATGAAGCCATTAAAGAGATTTTATCGGAAGTGGAACCAATGATTCCTCAGGAACGCAAAGATGCTTTCTTTGCCCAAATTAAGTATCCTGTATTTGGCGCTGCTGCCATGAGCACAAAGATGCTGGAGGCACAAAGAGCACGTTGCATCTCTCCGGGAAGCTGCGACACGACTTTATGGACCCGCGAAAGTCAATTAATGGCTGCCTGTGCCAAAAGCATTAAAGCTTACCAGGAAATCCGCGATTTGACAGATTACTATAACAATGAACTGGCAGATGGCAAATGGAAATACTCCATGTGCCATAATCCGCGGGATTTATATGTGTTCTATCCGCCTAAAATTCCCATATGGCTGACAGATAAGGAAATAGAGAAATATGCTTCTTTTAGAAGACCAAAATCGTTACCTTTGGAGGAAGTGGCTAAGGATCATTGTATTGTTTCTAATGCTTGCGATTATACAAGCGCATCCAAAGGGGTCGTGACGATTCAATCATTGGGACATAGTATGAATGCTGTTTCCGTACCAAAGGGAAAGTCAATTACTTTTGAGTTTGATTGTTTATGGGATGGAGAGGCGATACTGCGCACTGCCGTAATCCCGACACAACCTAATGATAAAGGAGATATTCGTTTCAGTGTTAGTATAGATGGTGAAAAGCCTCGGATATGTTCTATTAAAGAGCCGTTTCGTTCGGAAGGATGGAAACAGAATGTACTCCGTGGACAGGCTGTTCGTGAAACTGGTCATCAATTGACGAAAGGAAAGCATACTTTATCCATCACTGCTTTGGATGATCATGTCCTGATAGATCAATGGATGATTGATTTCAAACCAGACAGAATGTTCTATGTATTTCCAGTTCAACCAACCTATTAATGTAGCATGAATTGTATGAAGAAAATTATTGGACTGTTCATTATTTTATTATGCTTTTGCACGACAAAAGCTCAACAGACAGAAGTGAGGTATCTTTCCGGTACAGGACCGGATCATACTGTGAAGTGGAATTTCTGGTGCTCTTCAGGTATGAACTCTCAAAAGTGGAGCAAGATAGATGTTCCGTCTTGCTGGGAACAGCAAGGTTTTGGAGGCTATACCTACGGGCGCTATTATATTTATAAGGAACACGAGAAAGAAAAGCAATATGATGCCTACAGGGAACATGATTTTTGCGATGAATACGGCATCTATCGTCATTGTTTTGATGTTCCGGACACTTGGAAAGGCAAACAGATAAGTATTGTATTTGAAGGTGTTATGACTGATGCTGAAGTGAAAATCAACGATGTCATCGCTGGCCCTGTTCATCAGGGATCATTCTATCGTTTTTCTTATGATATCACGGACAGACTGAAATTCGGGAAAACGAATTTGATGGAAGTGACGGTGAAGAAGCAGTCGGCTGATAAATCAGTTAATGCAGCGGAGCGCCGGGCTGACTGGTGGCTTTTCGGAGGTATCTATCGTCCTGTATATCTGACGGCAAAGCCTCGCACGCAAATAGAACATATAGCGGTGGATGCCCGTGCTGACGGTACGTTGCACACAGATGTATATTTGAAAAATATTTCCAAAGGACAACAATTGGAACTGTCGCTCATTTCCTGTGATTCACAGCTTCCTATAGGGCGGCAGGTATGCGGGCTTTCGACGGAAGAGAAACAGATACTTACCACACATTGGAACAATATCAGGACATGGGATCCTGAACATCCCAACCTTTACCGACTCACGATGCGTCTTCTTTCCACAACAGGAGATGTTGTGCACGAGATTACGGAGCGCATAGGATTCCGTACCATTGAATTCCGTCCTGAAGATGGCGTATATCTGAACGGTACTCGTCTTTTAGTGAAGGGGATTAACCGTCATTGCTTTGATCCGGAAACAGGTAGGACAATCAGCCGGGAACTCAGTCTGAAGGATGCTTTGCTCATTAAGCAGATGAATATGAATGCCGTGCGTTCACATTATCCACCAGATACTCATTTTTTAGAGGCGTGTGATTCCATAGGTCTTCTTTATCTCAATGAATTATGTGGTTGGCAGAATAGCTATAGCACTGAAATAGCAGAAAAGTTACTGCCTGAGATGATATTTCGTGATGTGAATCACCCGTGTATCTTTGTTTGGGCAAATGGTAACGAAGGAGGATGGAATACTGCTGTTGACAATCGTTTTGCCGACTATGATCCGCAGAAACGTCACGTCATTCATCCGTGGGCGGATTTCAATGGCTTGGATACACGTCATTACCCTAATGGTACGGATAACATGTATCGGTTGGAACGCGGGCATAAGGTTTTTATGATGACGGAGTTCCTGCATGGCCTCTATGACCGTGGACAGGGTGCAGGCCTCAAAGGACTATGGTCAAAGTTTAAGGCAAATCCACTTTTTGCCGGTGGCTTCCTTTGGGCATATGTGGATGAAGCTGTCCGCCGTACAGATACCGGACAAATGGACACTTACGGTCCTAATGCTCCCGATGGTATTGTGGGGGCAAATCGCGAAAAAGAAGGCAGTTTTTATACTGTTCGGGAGGTATGGTCACCCATTCAAATACATCCATTAAAAATAACTTCTTCTTTCAAAGGAGATTTTTATGTAACTAACGATTACTTATTCAGCAACTTAAGCGAATGCCGGATGAAGTGGAAGGTAATGCGTTTACCTATTCCACAGGTGTCCGACAGCCCCATCTGCTTAGCGGAGGGCGGCGTACTGTTACCTGCGATTCAGCCTGGCGAGAAGGGGATAGCCCACTTTGATTTGCCTGAGAAATTCTTCAATGGAGACATCTTGGAATTGGAAGCCTACAATGTAGCGGGAGATATGATATGTAATTGGACGTTTCCTATCAAGAATAACCGTAAGTACTTTATAGAATACAGGTATTTACAACCGACAACAACTGCTACTGCCAGATATCAGACAGACGACAATAGTGTTACACTGATAGCGAATGGAGTTACAGCAACATTCAACAAAGCGAATGGTAATTTGGTAGAAGTGAAGAACGGTAGCAAGATCATACCATTGTCTGATGGTCCTCTCCCGGTCGGGATGAAGATGCTTTTCTGTTCTGCTAACCTAAAGATGCAAGGTGATACTGCCATTTATACCGTAAAATATAAAGGTGCGGCCGACTCCATTGTCTGGAGAATGGCACCTGACGGATTGCTTGGAATGGATGCATTAGTGCTGAATTACAGAGCAAAGAACAAGTTTGACGGTGTATACTTTGACCGTCCGGTTCTTAATTTCGGTTTTTCATTCTCTTTTCCTGAAAAGAACATCAGTGGGATGCGTTGGTTAGGCAAAGGTCCTTACCGGGTATGGAAGAACCGTATCGAAGGAACGAATTATGGTATTTGGCAGAAGGACTACAACAATACGGTGACGGGAGAATATTATCATCAGCTTATTTATCCGGAATTCAAAGGGTATCATGCAGATCTCTATTGGGCAACACTCCAATCAAAGACAACACCGATGACAGTTTATTCGGAAACTGACGGTATTTTCTTTCGCGTCTTCACTCCGGAGGAGCAGCGTGACCGTGAAAGCCGTGGAATATCAGTAAAGGAATATCCTGCTGGAGACCTTTCGTTCTTATTTGAAATTCCGGCTGTCAACTCTCAGGGGACAGGAGGAGAGGCTTCTTATATTAAAATTAATAAAGGGGATGATGGCTTTAGAATGAAGCTATGGTTTGATTTCCGGAACTAGACCCGATAGCGTGTTTATTGCATAAATACCTATAAAGAGCTATTGCGTAGTATATATATTCTGTAAAATGGGGGAAAAGATTACCGATATCAGGTGATTGTTTCCCCCTTTCTTTTTATAGAACTTTGCATTCCCAAAAATTAAGAATTTAGAATTATAGGCATTCATGGTAAGAAGACAGTTACAAAGGATTAGTTTAGGATCCCTTTTTTTAATAATCGGAGCGATATCTATCTTTGCACAACCTAAGATAATGGTATCCGGTAAAGTGATATCCAAAGAAAAACAGGAAGTCGTAGATTTTGCG
>CAUHML010000031.1 GCA_959606905.1 uncultured Bacteroides sp.
TTCTAACCACTGAACAAATATAATCTAATTCTGTTCAATTAACAAGACAATATTGCTTTTTATTCAACTATTCGTCGATTTCCGGCTCTTCTATGTCGTATTCTGTTTGTTCCAGTTCCCGGTCTGCTTTCTTCATATTTTTCGTTAGCATACTTTCGGGCATATAATATTTAAAAGGTATGCGGGTACACTTTGTCTTCTTCAGTTCCCTACTGAATTTTGAGTTTGCCACAAAATATACGCGTGAAATAGCAACTTTCCCCGGCGTTACCTGTTCGGGCAGCACACATCCCTGACTGGTCAGTGCCGTTTGAAAGGTTCCCAATCCCTCAATGGTCACCGAATGACCGGAGGAAAGCAGGTCTTGAATACTTTCAACCAACTCCGACAGGATTCCTTCTATCTGCCCACGATGAAAGCCTGTTGTCTTTGCCATCCGTACTGCAAGTTCTTTATTTTTCACTCCTCCTCTTCGCTGCATTTTACTAGGTACACCATACCATAACTCTTTCCGTTCTCCGGATGATAAATCCGCTTTCTTTCTCACTACATAAGGGATAGACATAATCTTACGCTCCTTTCTTTTTTCGTTTATACTCGCGTTCTATCTGACACCCGGGTGTCAACACCATTGAGACCCGGGTGTCAAGCATACCAACACCCGGGTGTCAGTGCTCATGAGACCCGGGTGTCAGATAAGTGTTGGCTGCAACAAAATTAAGTCTTTATTGTAGGAAAACAAAGGAATTCTTCTATATTTGTGCATCCCTACATTATACTAAAGAAAAACATAGAACTATGATTAAGATTCTTCTATTGATAGACTATTCAAGCGAATTTGACAGGAAACTGCTACGGGGACTTGTCCAATACTCCAAAGAAAACGGCCCCTGGCTCTTTTACCGACTACCTTCTTATTATAGCACAATGCATGGCGAACAAGGCATTCTGAAATGGGCGAAAGAATGGAAAGCCGACGCCATTATCGGTCAGTGGAATAACGATACGATCGATTTGCAGAAGGAGCTGAATATTCCAGTAGTACTACAAAACTACCATCACCGGAGCGTCACTTACTCTAATCTGACAGGTGATTATAAAGGAACGGGAAGAATGGCAGCCCAGTTTTTTGCCAAAAGAATGTTTCGCAATTTTGCTTATTTCGGCGTTAAAGGGGTGGTTTGGTCTGACGAACGTTGCGAAGGGTATCGGCAGGAAGTAAAACGTATCGGAGGCGAATTCTTCAGTTTCGAATCGGATAAGCAGGAAGATGAGATAAGGATGGAAGTCAGCCAATGGTTACAGCAACTCCCCAAGCCAGTCGCTCTATTTTGTTGTGATGATGCGCACGCCCTGTTCATTTCTGAAACTTGCCGGATGAACAACATTCATATCCCCGAAGAAATCGCTCTATTGGGTGTAGATAACGACGAACTGATGTGTAATATTTCCGACCCACCCATTTCATCCATAGAGCTGGAAGTAGAAAGAGGAGGCTATTCTATCGGCAGACTCATCCACCAACAAATAAAGAAAGAACATGAAGGCACTTTCAATATTGTTATCAACCCCATCCGCATCGAACTACGCCAATCGACGGAGAAACACAATATCAAAGACCCTTATATTCTCGAAGTGGTGAAATATATAGATTCACATTACAGCTCCGACCTGACGATAGAATCTTTGCTTGCCAACATTCCGTTATCGCGCAGAAACTTTGAGGTGAAATTCAAGAATGCGATGAATACCTCTATATATCAATATATTCTGAATTGCCGTTGTAACCATCTGGCGGATTTATTGCTCACGACAGATCGGTCTTTAGCTGATTTGGCAATAGAGGTAGGGTTCAAAGATTATAATAATATCTCGCGCGTCTTTAAAAAATATAAAGGTTGTTCACCTCTTGAATATCGCCAAAAGAAGACTAGTCATATTTAATCTTCGTTTTTTGAATAGTACTTTTCGTTTTTACTATAAAAACTATTATAGAAACAACCTACTTTTGTCATAAAAGTTAATACTCTCTCAATTTAACGAAGAATGTATTAGCTATACCCAATCTTTGTTATATCCTTAAATAAATATATTCTAAAATGTCAAATACCATTCAAAAACACAGCAAAAGGAAAGCGCAGCTAACAATAAAGTTCGGATTTTCCAAACAGTTTTTTATATACTATATAATTATCTGCATAGGGTTCTGCACAGCTAGTTGTATAGAGAATAAACAAACTAATTCACTGCAATATAATACAAAAGCATGGAATAAAATAAAAGATTATTTCAATCCGCCAGTGATATATAAAGATAATTATGGAAATTATCGTTCCCCTCTGTTACTGAATAATGGAGACACTATCAAGAATGTAAATGATTGGAATAAAAAACGAAAAAAAATAAAAGATACATGGATGAATTTAATGGGGAAATGGCCTCCTATAATTAAAAATCAAAAATTTGAAATATTAGATACGCTTAAACGTGAGAACTTCTATCAATATCGTGTCCGCTTCTATTGGGTTCCTAATGAACAAACAGAAGGGTATTTACTAATCCCTGATAAGAGAGGGAAGAAGCCTGCTATTATTTCTGTTTTTTATGAACCTGAAACTGCCATTGGAATCGGTGGAAAACCTAATCGTGACTTCGCTTATCAACTTACTAAAAGAGGATTTATCACCCTGTCATTAGGAACAACCCAAACAACGAAAGAAAAAACATACTCCATATATTATCCGACGATCAATAATGCTTCTCTACAACCTCTATCAGCATTAGCCTATGCAGCTGCCAATGCATGGGAAGCATTAGCCAAAGTTCCTGATGTAGACTCTACTAAAATTGGCATTGTCGGACATTCATATGGAGGGAAATGGGCAATGTTTGCATCTTGCCTCTATGACAAATTTGCATGCGCTGCATGGAGTGATCCGGGTATTGTTTTTGATGAAACCAAAAGGGGATACATCAACTATTGGGAACCTTGGTATCTTGGCTATTACCCTCCGCCCTGGAAAGATACCTGGAACAAAAACGGATATACTAAAGCAAAAGGAATTTATTCGCAGTTACGTAAAAATGGGCATGATTTACATGAAATTCATGCACTTATGGCTCCCCGCCCTTTTCTTGTTTCCGGAGGCTTCTCTGACGGACCTGAAAGATGGATACCTCTAAATCATACAATACTCATTAATCGAATTCTAGGGTATGAAAACAGAGTAGCGATGACCAATAGAGCGAAACATGATCCTGATCCCGAATCAAATGAAATCCTTTACAATTTCTTCGAGTGGTATTTATGTTCCACTAGTTGACAAAAAACATTACATAATAAAAAATATCTTATGAAAAACTCAAAAATTAATTGCAGAGCCACTATCAATCGATTCATTTTGCTCTCTCTCACTTTATGCTATATTTCCACAGCATATTGTAGTAATAAGGAACAGGAAATAAAACAATTTCTCATTTATGATGCTATGTCATACATCGGCAAACCAGACTTAAGTTACTATGGTCTTCAGCCTGTTTATCTAATGTATGAAGTAACCTTGACAAAAAAACACTCCGATCATCCTTCAAAAGTCATACTTGACTTCAACAAAATCGAGAAACAAGCCAAACTTGCATCCTTATTTCCGAGAACTATGATTTCAACGGATATAGAACAATGGTATTACGAGCCTTCACTTACAGACCAGGAAATAGAACAAAGATTCGACACATTATTTAGTTACTTTAGACAAAATATTTCACCAAACATAACAATCGGCAACTATGGAGCCGCTCCTACAGCCTTATGTGTACACCGATACTACCATCCCAAAATGTCAGAAGATAGTATATTGATGACTTGGCGAAAAAGCAATAAAAAACGTTGGGCTGCACTCAAATATGCAGATGTAGCTCAACCCTCTCTTTACATTGCCGAGCCTAATATCGAATCTTGGATAAAAGATCTACAAATAACAGTAAAAGAAATAAAAAAGCACTACCCCAATAAAAAAATTATAGCATATATTTGGCCCCAATACTATGATAAAAAAGATAGTCCATATTATAAACAATTCATTCCCCCCCACATTTGGAAACAAATGCTAGAGGCTACTTATACATATTGTGATGGAAGTATCATATGGTCAAGTAGAACAGATGAAAATGATCAATCAGTATTCTGGGAGGATCTTCGGGTTCAACAAATCTGGGAAGTAACAAAACATTTTATCCATTCCCACAAAAGACAGATTGTGTTTCCTGAAAAAGAAAACTTGTCCATATTGACTTCTACTCCACAAGAATTCAATATATATTTAAACACAAATCACCCCCAATTAGCCCAATATGGAGTTCAGACGATACAAATGATTAATGAAAAAGATTTGGGAAACTGTACCAATGAAACTTTTGTTCTTGATGTAGACAAAGTGAAACAATTTGCCATACAAACTCCAAAATCCTCCAATACGCCTATATGTATTGCACCGATTAATAAAAAGAGTGATACATTAGATTATCAAGAAATTTACAAATTGTTAAAAAAAGACAATGGTAATCAAATATGGCAAATATCCTCCACAAGTTTAGGTAAACTAAGGCTTCATAATTCAAATATGCATGTCAACATGGGAAGTTGGGCAATAAATACAATGAATTCTCCGCAAGAGCCGGAAAAATTCACAGATGCCATTATCATAAATGCCCCTATCGTTGATAATGACACAATCACTTGGAAGAAAGAATTATACATTACTATAAAAGAAGCACAATTCAAATCTGAAGGAAAACCAATATATGTATATTTGCCAACCACCTCGCTTAATAACAATTATACAATAAAAGCAACGGAATGGAAAACTGCATTGAAAACCGCCCAACAATGGTGTAACGGTATAATAATACATGATATAAACAACAATCTACCTGACACGAATACAGCAATATGGCAAGAAAGTTTAAAATTCATAAAAGAAATGAAGAATACAGTAGATTAAACTTACGTTTTTTGAGGACTAGTCTGCGTAAAATCAAATCGATACCTTGATATATCAGGCTATATTTGCACTATTAGGATATCCAATCAATAAACTGCAATACCAAATTTAATACAAAATGAAAATGAAACTATTGAAAAGCAAAATTCTGCGAGATGCATCACGAATAAAATCTTTACCGATATGCATCTTTATGTTCTTTTTCCTTTTTACTCCCTTTGTTTATTCCCAGAGTAGAAAGCAAATAACAGGAAGCGTACAAGATGTTCAGGGAAACCCTCTTATTGGAGTTAGTATCTTGGAAACCGGAACATCAAATGGGACCATCACAGATATGAATGGTACCTACTCTCTCAATATAAGTTCCACAAATGCAACACTAAGATTCTCATATATTGGCTATGAAGAACAACTAATTAAAATACAAGGTCGAAATGTCATCAATGTAAAGATGAATGAAGAAACTAGTAATTTAGATGAAGTCGTAGTGGTTGGCTATGGGGTACAACGAAAGTCCGACTTAACCGGAGCTATATCTTCCATTAATGCAGCTGAGACTTTAAAAAAAATGCCTGCGGCCCAAGTAGCCGATTTGCTCCAAGGACGCATTGCCGGGCTTAGTATTGTAAACTCATCCGGAGCAGCAGGTGCTGCCCCTACGCTACGTGTCCGCGGTGTAAACTCCATAAAAGCAGACGGTGGCCCACTAGTCGTTATCGATGGTTTTCCTGGTGGTAACCTCAGTGCCATAAATCCCGCTGATATAAAATCTATTGAAGTACTAAAAGATGCCTCATCAACAGCAATATATGGTTCAAGAGGAGCCAACGGTGTCATCTTGATTACAACAAAGTCTCCTAAAGAGGGCAAATTATCAGTAGACTACAATGGTTATGTTGTTGCCGGAACACCAGCCGACAAACCTTCCATCATGCCCGTAAATGAGTTCGCCCGTATGGCCAATGATTGGAATCAGGCATATTATGGTAAAGACCTATATACAGAAAGACAAATCACTAATTTCACCAATGGATATGATACTTATGATTATATGGGAAATATCATCAATGATTACGCCATCAGCCATTCTCATGACATCAGCATCAAAGGAGGAAATGATAAAATGAGCTTCTTATTTTCCACTCAATATATTCATAATAAAGGAATTGCCGGCCATTCCACAAATGACAGATGGAACTATCGTTTAAAAGTGGATGCTAATATCACTAAAAAACTAAAATTTGGAGCTAATTTTTATGGAATGATTAATAGTGCTGCAGGAAATAACTTCTCCGGACAATACAGTCTACTCACTTTGGCACAACAATTTCCGCAAACTGTACTTCCGTATGATAAAGAAGGAAACCTCACCCAAGGAACTATCGACAATACCGGTATTTACAATCCAATAGGTTTCATTGATGAACAAAAAAGGAATAACAACGAGGATATGACTTTTAATAACTGGTTACAGGCATATATCAGTTATGAAATTATTCCCGGATTAACATTCAGAAATGAACAGCAAATAAATATAGGAAACCGTTTTTATGGAACCACAAGCAGCAAACAAAGTATGAATGGATTCCTAAAAGGAAAATCATTAGCTACATATTATGATGCAAATTCATGGGGGTGGCGCATGACAAATACACTTAACTATACAAAGGAACTAAACAAGAATAATCGTATCAACGCTACTATTGGTGTAGAAGAAAGCCTATCACGTTCATACATCATGAGGCAGACTGCAGAAGGATTAACTTCCGAAAGCATCGGCTGGAAAAATATGATGTTGGCAGAAACCAGCAAACTAGAAGACAATGAGGTTAGCAAGACAACAGCCATATCATATTTCGGACGAATCAACTATGTCTTAATGAACCGCTATATGGCCACAGTAACATTCAGAAGAGACGGTTCTTCCTTGTTGTCTTACGACCATAGATGGGATAACTTTCCTTCTTTCAGTCTGGCTTGGAATCTAAAAGAAGAATCATTCCTTAAAAATATTAATTCTTTAGACCAATTGAAACTAAGATACGGATACGGAGTTTCCGGAAATCAGGCAGTAGCAGCTTATTCGGCATATACACAATATGATGCAACAATAGGGAATGGCCAAATAGCTTATACGCTTGTCCCAGGTAATCCTATATTAAAATGGGAAAAAACACATCAACACAACTATGGGGTTGATGCAGCTTTTCTAAATGGCAGAATTTCATTCACATTCGATTATTACGACAAAAAAACAAAAGATGCCATTAATACTGTAGTTCTCCCGGCAGATACAGGTTTATCATCCGGACTAAGAAATGCTGCTGAAATCAGCAACAAGGGGTTTGAAATTACTTTGGGAATTACTCCGATTACAGCAAAAGACTTCTATTGGAAAGCAGACATTTCATTGGCTCATAATAAAGCTAAAATTGAAAAATTAGGAGATATAGATTCGGATTTCATGGAAATAGGCACAGGATGGGGAAATTCATTCTATCGTTACTTTGTAGGAGAACCGATCGGTGCAATCTACGGCCTTCAATCCACGGGAGTGTGGAGTACCGAAGAGTATAATAACCCTGATATTAAAAAACCAACTTCTCCTACAGTAAGACCCGGCTCTTACAAATATGTCGATCAAAACGATAGTGGAACTATAGATGCAGATGATTATGTCATTATCGGTAACGGGCAACCCAAATTCAATTGGGGAATGAATAATTCATTTACCTATAAAAACTTTGACTTAAATATTTTCTTAATCGGTTTTCATGGATTTGATATTTACAATTACCCAAGAGCCAGACTTACAAGTTCCTTATCTCCATTCCCCGAATTAGCCGAACGCTGGATTGCAGGCAAAAATGAGAATGCAATTATAGCCGGATTCGGTAAGGACCGGGACGCTATAACAAGCCCTGAAACGGTAGCATCATCTACATTTGTAGAAAAAGGAGATTTTGTAAAATTGAAAAGCATTACTTTAGGTTATAATTTCTCCAAAGGTTTATTATCAAAAATAAATCTAAGTGCAGCGAGAGTATATTTTTCGATAAAGAATGTTTGTACAATCACTAAATATTCCGGAAACGATCCTGAATTGTCAATAAGTAACCCTCTACGCCCCGGACTTGATATGGGAACTTATCCCAGTCAAAGAGAATATCTACTTGGCTTAAATGTTTCATTCTAAATACAAGAATACAATGAAAAAATATATATTCATACTTCTGACAAGTTTTTCTTTAGCTTCTTGCGTAGACTTATTGCAAGAACCGCAAAGCAAATTAACGCCTGCCACCATCGAGTTGACAGAACAAACTCTTGAAAGCATGACCAATGGGCTTTACAAAGATTTATGGGGAGAAAATTTCGGCTTTAACTGCCGGTTGGCATCACTCGCATTGGCTGGTGACGATATGACTTCAGGTGCTTTGGACAAAGTCAGGAATGTTTTGGACGATCAACTAAAAGTTCCAATAGATAATGCAGATGTGCTAAATTTATGGAAATATTTTTATCAAACAATATACTCTGCAAATAATATAATATATCTAATCAATGAAAACGAAAATCTCGACACCCAAATAAGTAATAAGTATTTAGGAGAAGCCTATTTCTTCAGAGCCTTATCCTATTTCTATATCGTAAGATATTGGGGAGATGCTCCTGCTATTACAGACCCTAACTCAAGTACAGACATAGATGGGAGTAGTAATATGCCACGTAAACCGGTGAAAGACATCTATGAAAGAATAATTCTTCCTGATTTAAGTAATGCAATCAACCTGCTACCATTACAAAGCCGTGACAATAACAATCAGGCTCCAACCACCTGGGCTGCCAAGACTTTGCTTAGTGACGTATATATAACCATGGCTGGATGGCCATTAAAAGAAGAGAATTATTATGCAGAAGCTGCTAAAACTGCAAAAGATATCATAGAAAATGGACCTTACGATCTGGTCGGTGAATATAAAGATCTTTGGATGAACACTAAAAAGACGGATAAAACTGAACATATATTCGCACTACAGCATTCACTATCTTATTTACCAAGCCAATATGGCATATCCTATCTTGGAAAAGAAGAAAATGGCTGGTATGACTATGTAGGTGATCCTGTATTCTTCAAAAACTTCCCTAATGACAAAAGAAAAGAATTCTGCTATATTACATCAACCGTGGATACTAAAGGAAATCGGATTGACTGGGAAGACTTTGATATAGGCGCACCTTTTATCCGGAAATACAGGAACTATGGAGGCTGTGGAACATACGGTATTGATGGAAACACCTCTACACGTAGTTCACTTTCAGAAGGTCTCACTCCTATTTACAGATTTGCAGACGTATTGCTAATTTATGCCGAAGCCAGCAATAAAGCAGAGGGTTCCCCCAACACTCTTGCATATAAATGTTTAAATAGAGTCAGAGACAGGGCATTTGGAGATCAAAGTCATCAATATGCAGGTTTAACACCAGAAAAATTTGCAGATGCGGTATTCGATGAATTTGGCTGGGAAAATGTATTTGAATTCAAAAGATGGTTCCAATTGGTAAGAACAGAAAAAGTAGACGAGGCTATAGGCAAGAATGCAGCAATTGGAGCGAGATTAAACGCTAATAAAGAGAATTATCTTTTCCCGATACCTGTAAGACAATGCGAACTCAGAGGTTGGAAAAACAACCCTGGCTATTAAGTAATTTATCACAAAATCAAGAACTATATGAAAACATCAGAGATTAAATGGTTGACCATGTTACTATTCACTACCATGCTGTTCATTACTGCATGTAGTGACGACACCATTCGTCCTCCTTATTTAGAAGAGGAAATTGAACCTACTCCGGAAACAAAAGAATTTGTTGTTTACGATGCGATGAGTTATAAGAATAAACCGGATCTTACATCGGATATGATCTCTAACATACGCTTAATTTATGAAGCTTTCTTGTTAACTAATGAAGAGATTGATATGGATAAAGTTGCTACTCAAATCAGTATCACAAAAACATCCAACTATCAAACTGTCAGCACTGATATTGAAGCTTGGTATTCAAACAAGACCGATGAAGAAATTAAAACCGGATTGAAAACCGTATTTGACGCTTTTAAAAAAGAAATTCCCAGTTGTACTGTCGGTAATTATGGTATACCTGTGAGCGATTTAAACGTTTTCAGATATAATAGAACTGAACCAGAAGAAGAGATTATTAAATTATGGAAGAAAAAGAGCGAAAGAAGGCTCTCTGCCGGTGAAGTTTCAGATGTTCTTTATCCCTCATTATATATAATGACTCCGGACGTAGATCAGTGGCTGAAAGATTTAAAAACGACAGTAGAATATATCAAAGAAAAATTTCCTGATAAAAAGATTATCGGATATATCTGGCCGCAATATTATAATCTCAAAAATAATCCTGACTATATGAAATTCATTCCTGCTGAAAAATGGGATAAGATACTGGAAGGATGTTATACATATTTAGATGGAGCAGTGATATGGTCGAATGGAAAAGGTGAAGATGGTGAAACTGACGTTGCGTGGAATGACACAAAAGTCCAGGCAATGTATAGTGCTACAAAAACATTTATCGAACGGCACAAAGCTAACATAAAATTAGACAAGCCGATAGGCGGTGGCGATGATGGCGGATCAGAGCCTACAGAATTCTATGTATATGGTTCATTAAATTTCCAGAATACTCCTTCAAATCTATTAAGCTATGGTATACAACCCATATCAGTAATCAGTGAAGCTAATGTTTCCGAAACAGAAAAGCAAGGCAGTGTATATCCTCCTGTCATCGACAAGATCAAGAATTTAGCAACTGATGCTACACATCCAGTTTGTATATCTATCAGTACATGGCATGCGGACCGTTCTACAGATAATAGTGCAATGATGTCACGTTTCCAAACTGTATATAGCACATTCAAAGATAACAACTCAAAAGTAACAATCGGGTATCGTGGCGTTGGTCCCACAAGCCTCACCTCTCTCAGAGTCACCAACTATACTCAATCTGATTTTCAAAGAAATGACTCATGGCAGAGATACGCGGTAGAACCCA
Source organism: uncultured Bacteroides sp. (assembly GCA_959606905.1). Next base: position 11,082 of record CAUHML010000031.1, read on the forward strand.
TGAGAGGAATCAGGGAATATGCGGATGTATTATATCCTGAAGTTACAATCATCAATGACGATTTGGATACCTGGAAACAAGATTGCTCCGCAGTTCTGGAAGAAGCTAAATGGAATAATCCAAACAAGAAAATATTCGCCTGTATCATGACTAATTATTTCAACAAGACAGGAACTATACCAGAAGACTATGAAGCTTTTGCCGATGCATACAAGCCAATCAAGGAAGCTACCTGGTTGAATGCTCTTGAATATTTGTACCGAAGATGTGATGGTATTGTCATTATCGGTAATTGCCAAAAAAATGACCCTATTGAATATAGTGAAGACTTAGGTCTCATGAAGGCTACAAAAACTTTCTATGAAAATCATAAAAATATTATCGACAAGACATTACCCGAAGAAGAAAAGCCTACTACTGATAACCTAATTACAAATGGCGGATTTGAAGATAGTATAGAACCATCCTCCACATTGCCTGTCGTACATACGAATAGTCTTGTCCGCCCCCTAAGGCTTAGTGGTTTCTTTGATACTACAGCACAAAAAACATTTCCTACTGTAGATGGCACCGTTACTGTTCCTGATAATGTCTGGTTCCATAGATGCAACAACAATTCATGGTTCTGGTTTACCTATATTGATGATATGTCCATTGCCTATACAGGTGGTGGAACTCCAATCTCACATTCTGGTAATAAATCCGTAGTCATTTATATAGCAGCCAATGCGGATGCTGCCAAATACAGTAGTCATGCCAATAATTTAGAACACCTCCAGGGAGTTGCACAACGTTTATCCCTAGACGATAGCAAAAAATACAAACTACAATTTTTCTATTATCGTCCAAATCTTGTTTGGGGTACAACAGATGTTGCTGCAAATATAAACCATGCAGAAAAAATAGTCGTGGGAATTGTGTCCTCAACAGAAGCAAACGTAAATACAGACTATACATATGAAGAAGTTATCACGTTAGAGAAAACAGAAGGTTGGAAAGAATATAATATTACTTTTGATCTTCCCGATATCATCCAGAAAAATCCAGGTAAGAGTTTTGAAAAATGTGCCATATTTTTCAACATAGTACCTGAGATAGACAGTGCACAAAAAACACTGAAAACATTAGTTAATCTGGATGACATCAGTTTAACAGAGACGAAATAACAGAACATTCTTTAATTACAGTTTAATATAAATGGAATCTTAATTTATTTATATTAAACTGTAATATTGTTCATCTTATCCGACAAAAACATGAATAAAATTCTTCTAATATTATTTTTCATTGGAAACATATTAAATACTACCATCATACGTGGGCAGAATACTTGTCCTCTAATTCCATATCCACAAAGCAGTAGCAGGATAAATGAAACATTCCAACTATCAAGCAGATGTGTTATTGTATATACCGAAGAGTTTGAATCCCAAGCTTACCTTTTACAGAAAGAGCTTCTCCGATATACTTCAATCGCTGTAAGTACACTTCCTGATAAAGCAACTCTAGATTCAAATATTGTATACAATGTTATTAAACTTAAGAAAGACTATAAATTCAAATCAGAAGGATATTCTTTAAAAATGCACACCAAAGACATAACTATTACTGCTGGACAACCAAGCGGAATGATAAATGGTGTCATGTCTTTAGTTCAATTAACCAGATTATCCACGTTACAAAACACCCTTGTACCTATCGAATGCTGGGAAATAGAGGACAGCCCTTTATATGCCTGGAGAGGTTTTATGTTAGATGAAGCCCGTCATTTCTGGGGAATGAAAAAAGTAAAACAGATTTTAAACTGGATGGCCCTTTATAAACTAAATAGGTTCCATTGGCATCTAACCGACTCCCAAGGTTGGAGAATAGAAATAAAAAAATATCCCAAACTAGCTCTCATTGGAGGAATCGGCAATTATGGAGAAGAATACACTCCTGCTCAATTCTACACACAAGAAGAAATAAAAGAAATCGTAACTTATGCTCTAGAACGAAACATCCACATTATACCTGAAATCGATATGCCGGGACATGCATCTGCTGCTTCTAAAGCATATCCAGAATTTAGCGGTGGCGGTTCTCCTAAATATCCTGGATATACCTTTAACCCCGGGAAAGATTCCGTATACACTTATTTAACGGACATCCTAAAAGAAGTAGATGCGCTGTTCCCCTCGCAAGTAATCCACCTTGGAGGAGATGAAGTACATTATGGCAATCAGGATTGGAATACTAACAAGGATATCCAAGACTTGATGAAACATGAAAAAATGAAGAATTTAAAAGACGTAGAAAATTACTTTTTCCAAAGGATGGCTGATTCTCTTCTGCTTATTCATAACAAAGTTGCAGCTTGGGACGAAGTAGCTGATTCCCAATTATCTCCTGAACATACCATCGTATTTTTCTGGAGACAGAATAGACCTGAACAACTCCAGAAATCATTAGATAGAAAATTTAATATTGTATTATGTCCACGATTACCAATGTATCTTGATTATGCACAAGACACTTTACAAGTACATGGAGTTGACTGGAGAAAATTTTCATGCAACTCTTATCAAAAAGTATATTCTTTCAGTCCACAAGATATACCAGTCAAATATCCTAAAAATTGTAACATACTAGGAATACAAGCTAATCTATGGACAGAGCGTATTGAAACAGAGGACAGACTCGATTATATGCTATTTCCTCGGATAGCAGCACTAGCAGAAAATGCATGGACAAAGGAAATGAATAAGAATATCAATTCTTTCAATATACGTCTAAAAAAACAATTTGATTTATATAAGAAAGATCATATCTACTATTCAGATCCTTTTACCCCTAAAGAGACCGGAGAACCAGTTAGATAAAATCAACAATCAAAAAAATGAGCAGAGTTAATATTTACACGTTTCTATTTTGTACGACATTCCTTGCAATAGGATGTTATGCTCAACAGGCATCTTATCCCAAATCAAAGATATTACAAAAAAACTTTTCCAGCAATCTTAAAGATCAATTAAGAGAACTAGAAAAAGATTCTTTCGTACAATATTTAAACGAATGCCGGGAAGAATGGAAGAACAATCCCTACAGACCAATCTATCACTTTTCTAGTCCAGAAAGTATTTTACACGATCCTAACGGTTTATGCTATTGGCAGGGGAATTGGCATTTATTTTATCAATATTTGCCCTCTAAAGATTTTAGACAACACTGGGGACATGCGGTCAGTCATGATTTAATTCACTGGAAAGATCTGCCCATAGCTTTATATCCCAGCCCGGAAAACATGTGTTATTCCGGTGCCACCCTAGCCGAAAAAGACAAAGTCATAGCTATGTATTATGGAGTTGACTTAGGAGATATTGTGGCTACATCCAGCGATCCGTTATTACTAAACTGGAAAAAGGTAGCAACACCGGCCATTCCAAGAGTAAAATCAGGAGAGACTCTGCCATACTATGTGTTTGACCCTGCCATTTGGAAAGAAGACAGCATATACTATGCCGTGACGGGAGGACGGACAAATACAGGTCCCGGTAACAAAGCGATGCGATCAACTTCTCTTTTTTCTTCACAAGACTTAAAAATCTGGAAATACGAACATAACTTCATGAAAAATGAATGTTTCTTACCACCAGGAGAGGATGCTTCATGTCCATACTTTTGGCCAATAGGAAACAGATATATCTTTTTATTTTTTAGCCACACAACCGGTAGCCAGTATTTATTAGGAGACTACAATAAAGAAGAACATTGTTTTTATCCAACATTTCACGGACGTTTTAACTTCATGTCTTTTCTCCCCGGAGGAGTACATGCTCCAAGCGCAACAAGTGATGGCGAAGGAGGAGTCATAGTTATACATAACATGCATACAGGCAAAAAATCTCCCGGCTGGAGAGGTATTACAACACTTCCGAGAAAACTCACATTAGACAAATGTGACACAATCAACATACAACCTTATGGAGATTATAAATCACTCCGCACCCACCATCAACATATAGATAAGACCCATCTACCGGCAAACAAAGAAATCATAATCGATAACATACAGGGAAATGCACTTGAAATCAAAGCTGAGATCAATATAAAATCTTCGCCAATGATAGAAATGAATGTTCTACGTTCACCTGATAAAGAAGAATTTACTTCTATCAAATTTTTCAAAGATAGAGGGGTTGACTTAGTCAGAACAAATCCTGCACTGAAAAATCAAAGATGGAGTTTGATTTCACTTGAAACCGCCCACTCTTCTATACTTCCGGATGTAATATCCAGAGCACCAGAACTCGCTCCTGTATATCTTAAGCCGAACGAAACGCTTAAGTTACATATATTTATAGACAAAAGTATTATTGAAATCTTTGTTAATGACAAACAAGTAGTAACAACCCGAGTTTATCCAGGCAAAAAAGAAAGTGTAGGGATTTCTCTAAAATCACAGGGAAGAGATGCTACTCTTATTAGTATGGATGTCTGGCAGATGAAAAGCATATACAAAGAGTTACAGAATGATTTTATAAAATAATACTTGATAAGAATACGTTTTTTGAATATGATTTTTCGCTTTTTCATCAATCCATAAACCAAAGAAAGCATACTTTTGCTTTAAATAATTACTCAATAGAACACAGTTACTATGAAAAATAAGAACCTATCAAACGAAAAAAAGACCTACTACATCTCAATAGCCATTCTAGCCGGAATGTTCTTTATTTTTGGATTTGTATCCTGGGTCAACTCCATACTCATTCCTTATTTCCGTATATCCTGCGAACTTACACATTTCGAATCCTACTTTGTAGCATTTGCTTTCTACATTGCCTATTTTGTGATGGCTGTTCCGTCAGGGATACTATTAAAGAAAGTAGGCTTCAAACGAGGAATCATGTATGGCTTTATGTTAACTGCATTAGGAGCCTTCATATTTGTTCCAGCCGCTTTAGCTCGACAATTCGAAATTTTCCTGATCGGTTTGTTCTCCATAGGAACAGGTCTGGCAATCCTGCAAACGGCAGCTAATCCGTACGTAACCATTATTGGTCCGATTGACAGTGCTGCCCGTCGTATCAGTATCATGGGTATATGTAACAAGTTTGCCGGAATTATCTCTCCTCTCATTTTCGCTGCATTGATTCTAAAAGCTGATGACAGCGAACTTTTTGCCCTGATAGAATCAGGTACACTGGATACAATGACCCAAAGTGTTATGCTTGACGAACTGATACAACGTGTCATCGTTCCGTATACGATACTAGGAATACTACTTTTATTAGCAGGCATCGTCATTCGATATTCTGTCTTACCCGAAATTAATACGGATGAACAAAATGCGACAGACGACAAAGAAAGCAGTCATAGTAATCAGAAAAACATTTTTGGTTTTCCATACCTTATTTTAGGTGCATTGGCTATTTTCTTTCACGTAGGAACACAAGTGATAGCCATTGATACCATCATCAATTATGCTAATTCCATGGGTATGGATCTATTGGAGGCAAAAGCATTTCCCTCATATACTCTGGCATGTACGATGATCGGTTATATATTGGGAATCATCGTAATTCCTAAATATATCTCACAGAAAAATGCACTGATTATATGTACAGTACTAGGACTATTCCTTTCATTCGGAGTTGTATTTGCCGACTTCAATGTAACCCTTTTCGGCCATCAAGCCAATGCCTCCATCTTTTTTCTCAATGCATTAGGTTTTCCAAATGCACTGATTTATGCAGGTATCTGGCCGTTATCCATTCATGGTCTGGGAAAGTTTACCAAAACAGGTTCCTCACTGTTAATCATGGGACTCTGCGGAAATGCAATCCTTCCGTTAGTTTATGGTCACTTTGCTGAAATATACGATTTACGTATCGGCTATTGGGTATTAATCCCCTGCTTCCTTTATCTTGTATTCTTTGCTGTCAAAGGACACAAAATCACTTCATGGAGATAAAAAACAAATGAATAAACCTCAAACAATATAAAATGAAGAGACTAATCATTCTAAACGGACAACTCATCTTTCCTGATCGCATAGATACGGGCAAGGCATTGATTTGCAAAAACGGAAAGATCGAACAAATCCTTGCCGACAAAATGCTTGAGATAAACCCGGACGACCAAATAATAGATGCCAAACAACAATATGTATCTCCTGGTTTTATCGATATGCATGTTCATGGAGGTGGCGGACATGATTTCATGGACGGAACAGTAGAGGCATTTCTAAGAATAGCGGAAGTTCATGCGAAGTATGGAACAACAGCTATGGTGCCTACAACTCTGACCTGCACCGATGAAGAGTTAATGAATACTTTTACTATTTATAAAAAAGCGAAAGTTCTGAATAATAAAGGTGCTAAATTTATAGGTCTACATCTTGAAGGTCCTTATTTTTCACCTTCCCAGTGTGGGGCACAAGACCCTAATTATCTTAAAAAACCATGTCCGAAAGAATATAACCATTTTATAAATATCTCACAGGATATTGTACGCTGGAGCATCGCGCCAGAATTGGAAGGAGCTATCGAAATGGGGGAAGAGTTGCAAAGACAGCATATCCTCCCTTCCATTGCACATACTGACGCAACCTATGAAGAGGTGGAAAAAGCAAACAAAGCCGGATATACTCATATAACTCACTTATATTCGGCCATGTCATCCGTAACACGCAGAAATGCTTTTCGACATGCAGGAGTAGTGGAAGCTGCCTATTTGATTGATGATATAACAGTTGAAATCATCGCTGACGGTATACATCTCCCCAAGCCGCTCCTTCAATTTGTTTATAAATTCAAAGGACCTGACAAAACCGCACTCTGTACCGATGCTATGCGAGGCGCTGGAATGCCAGATGGAGAGTCCATTCTAGGAAGCCTGACTAACGGACAAAAAGTTATTATTGAAGATGGCGTTGCAAAAATGCCGGATCGTTCTGCTTTTGCAGGTAGTGTAGCCACCACTGACCGTTTAGTTAGAACCATGGTACAATTAGCTGGCATTCCCCTCACTGATGCTATCCGCATGATGACACTCACCCCTGCCCGCATTTTACACATTGACTCATCAAAAGGTTCTCTTGAAGCAGGTAAAGATGCTGACATTATCATTTTCGACAATCAAATCAATGTTATTAACACAATATCAGAAGGCCATGTTATCTATAGTAAATGAATCTGAAACCAAAGTATTTCAACAAGAGCTATTAACCATTAAAATTTATCCCACTCTCCAACAAATGGGCAATGAAGCCGCAAAGGAAGTAGCTGACAGAATCTGCAAGCTCTTGGAAGAAAAGGCTGAAATCAATATGATCTTTGCCGCCGCTCCCTCACAAAACGAATTTTTAAATCATCTAATCCATGATAAGCGAATAGATTGGACCAGAATCAACGCCTTCCATATGGATGAATACATAGGTATTCATCCAGACGCACCACAAAGTTTCGGGCATTTCCTCCGTATTCGTATCTTTGACAAAGTTCCTTTCAAAAAGGTGAACTACCTGAATGGACGCGCAGAGAGTCTTGAAGAGGAATGCAAACGATATGCCGATCTGCTTACTAAATATCCAGTAGACATTGTTTGCCTGGGTATCGGAGAAAACGGACATATTGCTTTCAATGATCCGGATGTAGCTGATTTCAATGATCCCAAACTGGTGAAAATCGTAAAACTTGATCCGGTATGCCGCCAACAGCAAGTTAACGAAAAATGCTTCGAAAGACTAGATTTAGTACCTAAAGAAGCTTTGACACTAACAATACCTGCTTTGCTAAAAGCCGAATGGATGTTTTGTATTGTCCCTTTCAAGAATAAAGCCCACGCAGTATATCGGGCCATTTATGGTGAAATTTCAGAAAAATGTCCGGCAAGCATATTGCGAAGAAAAGAAAAATCTTCGTTATATTTGGACACTGAAAGTGCAGAACAGATAAATTTATAACCAATCATGAAAAACAGAATCGCTTTTTTCTTTATATTACTGATGATCAGTGTCGGTATATACGCACAAAAAATAATGAAAATAGGAATCATCGGTTTGGATACTTCCCATTCTACCGCTTTTACAGAATTGATCAATAGCGGCTCCGATGAAACTTTTTCTCAAGGATTCCGGGTAGTAGCCGCTTATCCGTATGGTTCTAAAACAATTCAATCCAGCTACGAACGTATTCCCGGATACATTGAAAAAGTAAAGACGCAAGGAGTAGAAATCGTCTCTTCCATAGCAGACTTATTGGATAAAGTGGATTGTGTACTTCTGGAAACGAATGACGGACGACTTCATCTGGAGCAGGCAATGGAGGTCTTCAAAGCTGGTAAGATCTGCTACATAGACAAGCCTATCGGAGCTACATTAGGAGATGCTATTGCTATCTATGAGATGGCGGAGAAATACAACATACCGATCTTCTCATCCTCTGCTTTACGATTTACTCCTCAAAATCAAAAACTGCGGAATAATGAACTAGGTAAAATCCTAGGAGCTGACTGCTATTCTCCGCATAAAGTGGAACCCACTCATCCGGATTTCGGTTTCTATGGAATCCATGGGGTTGAAACTTTGTACACAGCCATGGGTACAGGATGCGAGTCTGTCAACCGCATGTCTTCCGACAGAGGAGATGTTGTAGTAGGACGTTGGAAGGATGGAAGAATCGGCATATTCCGGGGAATCACTAAAGGACCGCAAATTTATGGCGGGACAGCCTTTACCTCCAAAGGAGCAATAACCGTAGGAGGATATCAGGGCTATAAAGTACTTCTTGAACAAATCCTAACATTCTTCCGAACCGGAGTTGCACCTGTTTCAAAAGAAGAAACAATTGAAATATTCACTTTTATGCAAGCTTCTAATATGAGTAAAGAACAAAATGGCAAGATTGTCACACTAGAAGAAGCTTACCAGAAAGGCTGGAAAGATGCACAGAAATTGATCAAGGCTTGTAATAAGAAATAAAAGAATGAAATTTATATACAATAACATCGGATTTTTAGTGCTTTCATTGGTGGTAGCTTCATGCTCTTTATCTAAAAGGCAGACTGCCAATGAGGCAAACGGTTCTCATAAAATAAAACTGATCGTTCTCGATCCGGGACATTTCCACGCCAGTTTACTCCAGAAAGATACGCTGACAGATGTCAACGATACAATTCACGTATATGCTCCCGAAGGGACAGGCTTTAACCAATATATGGAAAGTATCAACTCTTACAACCAACGTACAGAGGCCCCCACCTCATGGGTAAGCCAGGTGTATACAGGAGATGATTATCTTTCCCAAATGCTCGCCGGACAGAAAGGAGATGTTGTTGTTTTGGCAGGAAACAATCAAAAAAAGGCACAATATATAATACAATCTATCAAAGCAGGATATAACGTTCTCTCTGATAAACCTTTAGCAATCAACCAAAAGGATTTCAACTTGCTGGTTGAAGCTTATCGGCTGGCAAAAGAAAAAAAACTTCTTTTATATGACCTGATGACAGAGCGATATGATATTCTCAACATTATAGAAAAAGAACTATTACAAAAAAAGGAACTGTTCGGTGAACTGCAGCAAGGTTCACCGGAGAGTCCTTCTATCACCATGGAAAGTGTTCATCATTTCTTCAAGAACGTATCCGGCAAACCGTTGATCAGACCTGCTTGGTATTACGATACAGCACAACAAGGTGAAGGTATTGCTGATGTAACGACTCACCTTATCGATCTGGTGCAATGGCAGTGCTTTTCGGATGAAACGATCCGCTACCAGTCGGATGTAAAAGTAACAAACGCCACACACTGGCCTACTTCAATCACATTGCCAGAGTTCAGCCAATCAACTCAAATAGATTCTTTTCCTCCTTTTCTTGACAAATACGTAAAGAATAACATATTGGAAGTATTGGCAAACGGAACATTGAATTTTACGATTAAAGGAATTCATATAGGAATAAAAGTCATTTGGAATTATGCTCCACCAACTAATGGAGGAGACACCTTCACTTCCATCAAGAAAGGTACTAAGGCCACATTAAAAACAGTTCAAAATAAAAAGAACGGATTTACAAAAGAACTCTACATTCAAAAAGAACAGAACACTGACAGTGCCACATTCAGGATTCAGTTACAAAAAACCATTGAAGAATTACGAGACACTTATCCGTTCTTATCTGTAAAAGAAGAAAACAACGAACTTTATCTGATTGATATTCCACAAGAACACAGATCAAACCATGAAGCTCATTTCAGTAAAGTAGCCAAGACATTCTTGCATTATCTTCAATACAAAGATATGCCAGAATGGGAAAATGAAAATATAATCTCTAAATATTATATCACTACCACTGCGGTAGAAATGGCAAAATTGGAGAATAATTGAAAGGCTCAATAAGGTGTTAGAAACAAGATACAAATATTATAATAATGAATCCATGTTTCATGGATTCATTCCTCATATCATGGGGACACGCTTTGACATCCTGATCATTCATTCCGATTTCACCTTATTAAATCGAATATGGGCAGTTATTATAAACGAAATAGAACACTTAGATAAAATACTGAACCGTTTTGATCCGAAAAGTGAAGTAAGCAGACTGAACAGCTTGAAATCTCAAAGCCCTATCCCTATCAGCACAGAATTAGAAGAAATTCTTCAACTCTGCCAATATTACTATGAGCGTACTTTCCATCTCTTCGACATTACGATGAAAGATTTCTCCCTAATAAAATTCGGCAACCGGCATATTTTCTTACCTGTACTCGGACCTACACTCGACTTCGGAGGTTTTGCCAAAGGGTATGCTTTGAAGAAAATCAAAGAACTCATAGAACAAGAAAACGTCAACCATGCATTTGTCAATTTCGGTAATAGCTCCATTCTGGGCATGGGACATCATCCTTATGGAGACAGTTGGAAAGTGAGTTTTCTGAATCCGTATAACCAGTCTCTTTTAAATGAGTTCAACCTTCAAAATACAGCATTATCCACTTCCGGTAATACGCTGCAATATACCGGACACATTATGAATCCACTTACGGGTTTATTTAATGAACAACGAAAAGCAAGCTCTATCATATCTACAGATCCGTTAGAGGCTGAAATTCTAAGTACCGTATGGATGATTGCGAATAAAGAACAACAGCAATTACTCACAGAGAATTTTAAAGATATACAAGCAACCCTATATGATTTATAACATGAAAGACAATAAAAAAGAAGGAGTAGACTTAGGGCTCAGACAATTTATAAAAAGTCTGGGATATGTTGCCGGAGGAACCGCTTTATTAGCTACCACTCCCTGGCTTACCTCCTGTACCCCCGAAAAATTGAAAGAGATTAAACATGAAAAAGCACGGATTGCTTTAATTGGCACAGGTTCCAGAGGGCAATACCACATCCATAACCTCAAGGAAATACCTCATGCACAAATTGTAGCCGTGTGTGACAATTATGCTCCCAATCTTCAGCAAGCATTGGAGCTTTGCCCGGATGCCAAGTCCTATACAGACTACCGTAAGCTGCTGGAATCGAAAGACATTGATGGAGTCATCATATCCACACCACTAAACTGGCACGCACCTATTGTGTTGGACGCATTAGCTGCCGGCAAACATGTCTTCTGTGAAAAAGCAATGGCACGCACCCTTGACGAGTGCAAGGCTATCTATGACACTTACAACCAGTCTGAAAAAGTACTCTACTTTTGTATGCAACGAATGTATGACGAGAAGTATATCAAAGGGATGCAAATGATTCATTCCGGACTGATCGGAGATGTGGTAGGAATGCGCTGTCATTGGTTCAGAAATGCAGACTGGCGTCGTCCTGTTCCTTCACCGGAATTGGAGCGCAAAATCAATTGGAGATTATATAAAGCCAGTTCGGGCGGACTAATGACCGAACTGGCTTGTCATCAATTGGAAGTATGTAACTGGGCAGCTAAAAGAATGCCGGTAAGTATCATGGGGATGGGTGATATTGTTTACTGGAAAGACGGTCGTGAAGTATACGATAGTGTAAATGTGACTTACCGATATTCCGATGGAACCAAGATTGCCTACGAATCATTAATCGCCAACAAGTTCAACGGAATGGAAGACCAAATTCTGGGAAGTAAAGGAACGATGGATATGGCCAAAGGTATTTATTACCTGGAAGAAGACCATTCTACTTCGGGCATCCGCCAACTGATTGACCAGGTAAAAGACAAAGCTTTTGCCGCCATCCCAACGGCAGGACCTAGTTGGCGGCCGGAAACAAAAATGGAATACACTCCACATTTTATCATTAATGGAGATATTCACGTTAACAGTGGTTTAAGTATGATCGGAGCAGACAAAGACGGATCGGATATCATTCTATCCTCTTTCTGCCAATCTTGTATCACTGGAGAGAAAGCACAGAATGTAGTAGAAGAGGCTTATTGTTCTACGGTCCTTTGCTTACTTGGGAATCAAGCAATGGATGAACAACGCCATATCCTCTTCCCCGACGAATATAAAATACCCTATATGAAATTCTAAACTATGAAAGATATTATTATCACCTCAAAAAAGTTGAAACAAGAAAGGAATATCTTTCTTCTAAGTTTCCTGCTTGTATTTATCATCAATGTAATTGCAATCATTATCTATTCCCGCCCATGGATTGAAATAATATCCCAAATCGGGTATGTCATCGTGATTAGTTTTTTCATCTATCTTATCTTATGGATTCCCCGAGGAATCCTGATATTCTTGAGTCACCTTTTCCGAAGAAAAAAATAAGAGATTGACGTTTTTTGAAGGAGAATTGACGGAAAAGCTCATTCACATATTCTAATAACAACCTAATTTTGGAGAAAAATAGATACTATGACAACAAGAAGAGATTTTATCAAAAAAACAGTGGCAGGTACAGCTGCACTTTCATTGGGAAGCATACTTCCAGGATTCGGTTCAAGCCGTTATCAAGATATTCTGGGAGCTAACGAAAAAATACGTATCGGAGTCATTGGAGTGAATTCGAGAGGTAAGGCCCTGGCGCAAGGATTTGCCAAACTTCCAGATTGTGAAGTAACTTACATTTGCGATGTAGACTCAAGAGCATTAGAAAAATGTCAGGCTGCTATCCACAAAATTACCGGACGTACTCCCAAAGGAGAAAAAGACATTCGTAAGATGTTAGAGTCGAATGATTTTGAAGCAGTGGTGATTGCCACCCCTGACCATTGGCATGCCAAAGCAGCCATTATGGCTATGCAGGCCGGAAAGCATGTTTATCTGGAAAAACCGACCAGTCATAATCCGGCAGAAAATGAAATGCTGGTTCGAGCCGCTTTGAAATATAACCGGATTGTTCAAGTGGGTAACCAACGCCGTTCCTTTCCCAATGTAATTAAAGCTATGGAAGAAATAAAATCCGGTTCTATCGGAAAAGTGAGATATGCCAAATCTTGGTATGTCAATAATCGCCCTTCCATTGGAACAGGGAAAGTTGTTCCTGTACCTGATTATCTGGATTGGGATTTATGGCAAGGTCCTGCCCCACGTGTTGCAGATTTCAAAGATAATTTCATCCATTATAACTGGCATTGGTTTTGGAACTGGGGAACAGGTGAAGCACTCAACAATGGAACTCACTTTGTTGATATGCTCCGTTGGGGGTTAGGTGTGGATTATCCTACAAAGGTTGATTCTATCGGAGGTCGGTATCGTTTTCAAGACGACTGGCAAACTCCTGACACACAACTTATCACCTTCCAATTTGGCGACGAAGCATCTTTTTCATGGGAAGGACGTAGTTGTAATACGATGCCGGTAGACGGATATGGAGTAGGAACCGCATTTTATGGAGAAACCGGAACTCTCTTCATTGGCGGTGGCAATGAATATAAAATTGCAGATATAAAAGGTAAAACGATTAAAGAGGTAAAAAGTGATTTAAAATTTGAGACCGGCAATCTGTTGAATCCATCCGAAAAGCTGGATGCCTTCCACTTCCGAAACTGGTTTGATGCCATTCGCAAAGGAACAAAGTTAAATTCCGGAATTGTAGATGCCTGTATCAGTACCCAGTTGGTACAATTAGGTAACATTGCCCAACGTGTCGGACATTCATTACAGATTGATCCGGGAAGTGGACGAATTCTCAACGATTTGGAAGCCAATAAACTTTGGGGAAGAGAGTACGAAAAAGGTTGGGAAATACGGGTTTAAATCATGTCCCCATTTCTCGTTTTTTCATCAGGTTATAATTTTACAGAAAGGCATGTCTTTGATAGGATATGCCTTTCTGTTTTCCTTCCGTAAAGCTGATTTATACCCTTTTAACACACGGAATATTCACCGTTTTTCATCGAAATCTCTTTTATTTTTGTATTTTTGCGTGCGTATGCGTTAAAATTATAGTATATACGAATTTTATGAGTGACGAAATCAACGAGATAACGGAAGAACATTCAGACTACAAACCGGCGGACGCGCGGGACGAAAGCGTAAAACATCAGTTAACAGGCATGTACCAGAATTGGTTTCTGGACTATGCTTCATACGTTATTCTGGAACGTGCCGTACCTCACATCAATGACGGTTTAAAGCCTGTGCAACGTCGTATCCTGCATTCTATGAAACGTCTGGATGACGGGCGGTATAACAAAGTGGCAAATATTGTGGGACACACCATGCAGTTCCACCCGCATGGGGATGCTTCTATCGGGGATGCCTTGGTACAGTTGGGACAGAAAGACCTGTTGATTGACTGTCAGGGTAACTGGGGTAATATCCTCACCGGAGACGGTGCGGCTGCTCCCCGTTATATCGAGGCACGTTTATCCAAATTTGCGCTGGATGTTGTCTTCAATCCCAAAACTACCGAATGGAAATTGTCATACGACGGACGAAATAAGGAACCAGTCACTCTTCCTGTGAAATTCCCGTTATTACTGGCGCAGGGAGTGGAAGGTATCGCCGTTGGACTTTCTTCCAAGATATTGCCGCATAACTTCAACGAACTTTGTGATGCTTCCATCAGCTATCTGCGTGGGGAAGAATTCCAACTGTATCCCGATTTCCAGACAGGCGGCTCGATTGATGTAGCCAAATACAACGACGGAGAACGTGGCGGAGCAGTGAAAGTACGTGCCAAGATCAACAAGATTGATAACAAAACGCTTGCAATCACAGAGATCCCTTATGGGAAAACCACTTCAACAGTGATCGACTCTATCCTGAAAGCTGTTGATAAAGGAAAAATCAAAATTCGCAAGGTAGATGACAACACAGCTGCCAACGTAGAAATATTAGTGCATCTGGCACCAGGTACATCATCGGACAAAACAATCGATGCATTGTACGCATTCACCGATTGCGAAGTAAGCATCTCACCCAACTGCTGCGTGATTGATGACAGCAAACCTCATTTCCTCACTGTCAGCAAAGTCTTGAGAAAGTCGGCAGACAACACGCTGGATTTGCTAAAGCAGGAGCTGGAAATCAAGAAAAACGAAATACTGGAAGCGTTGCACTTTGCTTCGCTCGAAAAGATATTTATCGAAGAACGCATCTATAAGGACAAAGAGTTCGAGCAATCCAAAGATATGGACGCAGCTTGTGCACATATTGACGAACGCCTGACGCCTTATTACCCGAAGTTTATCCGCGAAGTAACCAAAGAGGATATTCTCAAACTGATGGAAATCAAAATGGGGCGTATTCTGAAATTCAACTCGGACAAAGCGGATGAACTGATTGCCAGGATGAAAGAAGAAGTGGCCGAGATTGATAATCATCTGGCTCACATCGTAGATTATACCGTCAACTGGTATCAGATGTTGAAAAACAAATACGGCAAGAACTTCCCGCGCCGTACGGAACTGCGTAACTTCGACACCATCGAAGCTGCCAAAGTAGTAGAAGCAAACGAGAAACTTTATATCAACCGCGAAGAAGGATTTATCGGAACAGCCTTGAAAAAAGACGAGTTCGTTGCATGTTGTTCGGATATCGATGATGTCATTATCTTCTTCCGCGACGGTAAGTATATCGTTACTCCTGTTGCCGACAAGAAATTCGTCGGCAAAAACGTTCTTTATGTCAATGTATTCAAGAAGAACGATAAACGTACGATCTACAATGTAGCCTACCGCGACGGAAAAGAAGGAACGACATACGTAAAACGTTTCGCCGTGACCTCTGTAGTTCGCGACCGCGAATATGATGTCACACAGGGAACTCCCGAATCACGGATTACCTATTTCAGCGCCAACCCGAATGGAGAAGCCGAAATCATCAAGGTGACACTGAAACCGAATCCGCGTGTACGCCGTATCATTTTCGAGCATGACTTCAGTGAGGTCAGCATCAAGGGACGTCAGGCACGAGGCGTGATTCTTACCCGCTTGCCGGTACATAAGATATCCCTGAAACAAAAAGGAGGTTCTACGCTCGGTGGACGTAAAGTATGGTTTGACCGTGACATACTCCGCCTCAACTATGACGGACGAGGTGAATATCTGGGTGAATTCCAAAGCGACGACAGCATATTGATTGTTCTGAACAACGGTGATTTCTATACTACCAACTTCGACTTGAGCAACCACTATGAAGATAATGTAAGCATCGTGGAGAAGTTTGATCCTAACAAGATATGGACTGCCGCGCTTTACGATGCCGACCAACAGAATTATCCGTATCTGAAACGTTTCTGTTTTGAGGCCTCCAACCGTAAACAGAACTACTTGGGAGAAAATAAGAACAACCGTCTGATCCTGCTGACCGACGAGTACTATCCTCGTCTGGAAGTCATATTTGGCGGACACGACAATTTCCGTGATCCGTTGAATATCGATGCGGATGAATTCATTGCTGTCAAAGGTTTCAAAGCCAAGGGAAAACGTATTACTACCTATGCAGTGGAGACGATCAATGAGCTTGAACCAACTCGCTTCCCCGAACCCTCACAAGAACAACAGGAAGTTCCTGAAGAGGAGCCGGAAAATCTGGATCCGGACAGCGGCAAGAGCGAAGGCGATATTATTGATGAAATCACCGGGCAGATGAAATTATTCTGATGAAGAAAAAACTAATATACTTGGGGCTGACAGGTTGCATCCTGTTCGCCCTTTGCACAAGATTACAAGCGCAGATCGACAGTCTGCAAGCCCATCGGTATGTAACACGTGCCACCATGTATGGTGTCGGATTTACTAACGTTTTCGACACCTATCTTTCACCGCAGGAATACAAAGGAATCGACTTCCGTGTTTCCCGTGAATTGATTCGGATGACCAAGTTGTTTGATGGAAATGTATCTGTGCAGAACTTCTTTCAGGCAAACATCAGCTATACGCACAACCGGGCCGATAACAATAACACTTTCTCCGGATTAGTCAACTGGAACTATGGATTACATTACCAGTTCCGCCTGACAGATAATTTCAAATTATTAGCCGGAGGATTGATAGATGTCAACGGAGGCTTTGTCTATAATCTCCGGAACACCAACAATCCGGCATCCGCACGGGCATACGTCAATCTGGATGCCTCCGGAATGGCTATTTGGCACCTGAAAATCAAACGGTATCCAATGGTGCTTCGTTATCAGGTCAATCTGCCGGTTATGGGAGTGATGTTCTCTCCCCACTACGGACAATCTTATTACGAGATATTCTCTTTGGGAAATTCGAGTGGAGTAATAAAATTTACCTCCCTGCACAATCAACCTTCGTTGCGACAGATGCTCTCCGTCGACCTGCCGATAGGATATACCAAAATGCGCTTCAGCTACTTGGCTGATTTGCAGCAATCCAACGTTAACAATATCAAGACACATACCTACTCACACGTATTCATGGTAGGATTTGTGAAAGACCTATACCGTATCCGAAATAAGAAAGAAACCGCTCTTCCTTCATCGGTTAGAGCTTACTAAGAGAACAAAATTTAATGTTGAAACTTCAAGTGAGAGATCAATTAATGATGAGAAATAAGATTAGACAAATACTTTGGCTGCTCTGCTGCCTTCCGGTGCTGACTGGTTGCATTGGGGAAGATGACTACGCCAATGATCCCAGAGGTAATTTCGAACAACTATGGAAGATTATTGACGAACAGTATTGTTTCCTGGATACGAAAGGTATTGACTGGGATGCTGTTCATGACGAATACAGCAAACTGATTATTCCGTCAATGTCTAATGATGACCTGTTCGACATCCTAAGCCAAATGCTTTATATCTTGAAAGACGGGCATGTCAATCTATCTTCTGCCAGTCGTATTTCTTATTACGATGCATGGTATCAGGGCTACCCTTGGAATTATAGAGAAGATATTCTTTATAACTATTATCTGGGTAGTGCCAATTCAGGCTATCGCACATCCGCTGGTCTTAAATATAAAATATTCGACAATAACATAGGATACATACGTTATGAAAGTTTCAGTGCCGGAGTTGGAGATGGCAATTTGGATGAGGTCCTTTACTATTTACAAATCTGCAATGGATTAATTATCGATGTCCGTGATAACGGAGGAGGTAATCTAACCAATTCTTCACGCATAGCTGCCCGGTTCACTGATAAACTGGCATTAACAGGATATATCCAACATAAGACAGGTCCGGGACACAATGATTTCTCAGAGATGGAACCCATTTATTTAGAACCCTCCAACAGTATTCGTTGGCAAAAAAAGGTCGTGATACTAACCAATCGTCGATGTTATAGTGCCACAAATGATTTTGTTAACATAATGCGCAGCTTAAACAATGATAACGAGGATAAAAGAATCATCCAGCTGGGCGATCAGACTGGTGGTGGATCAGGGCTGCCATTTTCATCAGAATTACCCAATGGCTGGAGCGTCCGCTTCTCTGCCAGCCCCCACTTTGATAAGTATGGAAAGTCATTGGAGGATGGAATAAAACCTGATGTATACGTAAACATGGATAAGATTCTGGAAGAAGGGATAGAGCAGGGTGACATAGAATCACAAAAGAAAGATCCACTGATTGAAAAAGCATTCGAAATCTTAAGTGAATAACTTTATTGCCGAATTATTTGCCAAATCAGAAAATCTTCCTATCTTTGCACCGCTAAACAAAAAAGCTACGCATGCGGCTGTGGCGTAATTGGTAGCCGCGCCAGACTTAGGATCTGGTGTCGTGAGACGTGTAGGTTCGAGTCCTATCAGCCGCACTAAAAATAAACTAGAAGCCTTCAAGATACTATCTTGGAGGCTTTTTAATTGGTTAGACATGAATAAACATCAACTTTGCTGCATCGGTCACATCACATTAGACAAAGTAGTCACTCCCCAAAACACTGTCTATATGCCGGGAGGAACGGCTTTTTATTGTTCACATGCCATCCGCCATTTTAACGACATCGATTACGCTTTAGTAACAGCTGTCGGTGCCACTGAAATGAACGTCGTAGAACAACTACGTGAAATGGGTATTCATGTGACCGCCCTGCCAAGCAAATATTCCGTATACTTCGAGAATATCTATGGCGCCAATCCGGACGACCGTACTCAACGTGTATTAGCAAAAGCCGATCCGTTCATTGCCGGTCAGCTGAAAGATATAGATGCGCAAATCTACCATCTCGGCTCTCTGCTGTCTGACGACTTCTCATTGGAAGTAATCAAAGAACTATCTCAAAGAGGGTTGATTGCAGTAGACTCACAAGGCTATTTACGTGAAGTGCGTGACACTCACGTCTATCCGGTGGACTGGACAGATAAGCGGGAAGCTCTGCAATATATCCATTTCCTGAAAGTCAACGAGCACGAGATGGAAGTGCTGACAGGTCTTTCCGAACCGCATGAAGCTGCTCGCCAATTACATGAATGGGGTGTGAAAGAAGTGCTTGTCACCTTGGGAAGCATGGGATCACTCATTTTCGACGGAAAAGAATTCTATCGTATTCCGGCTTATAAACCCAAAGAAGTGGTAGATGCAACAGGGTGTGGAGACACTTACACCATCGGCTATCTATACCAACGGGTATCAGGAGCCGGCATTGAAGAAGCAGGACGTTTTGCAGCCGCCATGTCAACTTTAAAAATAGAGAAATCAGGTCCTTTCAATGGCAGCAAAGAAGATGTCATTCAATGTATGACCACTGCGGAACAGATGTTTTAAAACAGGAAATCACAGAACGAACAGCGTATACATAGGATATACCTTCCCCGACGGGTAATCCTCATCCCATTATTCAGGCACGAACAACACCGGTTCGTGCCTGAACCTTTTTCAACAGTCACCTCCCTTTTAGTGTTAAAATCAACCATTCCCTCTTTTTTCCAAAATCTTTTTTGAATTTCGTTTGTTTCCTTTGTTACTCTCGCCAAAAGACGGCAGAAAAAAGACTTCAACCTAAATAATAACAAATGGAAAAATTTAATGCAATGAGGACTAGACTTTTACAACATCTTCAGAAAAAAGCCATCAGGTCAAGGAGCATCATGACGCTTGTTTGCCTGCTACTGGCCTCTGCATCAGCCTTTGCACAGACAAAGACGGTGACAGGAACAGTGACGGACGCTGCCAATGAACCATTGATCGGCGCATCGGTACTCGTACAAGGAACTTCCACCGGAACCATCACAGACATGGACGGTAAATATTCAATCTCTGTCACTCCGGAGGACGTATTGGTATTTTCATACGTGGGGATGACTTCGCAAACCATTAAGGTGGGGGCACAGAATGTCATCAATGTCACTTTAAAAGAAGATTCACAAGTACTAGCCGAAACAGTCGTTATCGGATACGGTAGTGCAAAGAAAAGAGACTTGACAGGTTCTATCACCAATGTCAAAGGAGAAGAGTTAGCCAACAAACCGGCAATGAATCCGCTGTCTTCCCTTCAGGGGAAAGTGGCAGGTGTGCAGATTGTAAACTCCGGACGAGCCGGATCGGACCCGGAAATCCGTATTCGCGGAACAAACTCCATCAACGGATATAAACCGCTGTACATTGTCGACGGATTATTCAATGACAACATCAATTTCCTGAATCCGGAGGACATCGAATCCATGGAAATCCTGAAAGACCCGTCATCTCTGGCTATCTTCGGTGTTCGCGGTGCGAATGGTGTTATCATCATTACCACAAAGAAAGCCAAAGAAGGACAGACATTGGTCAATATTAATACTTCTTTCGGTTTCAAGAAAGTAGTGGATAAAGTGAAACTGGTGAATGGTTCACAATTCAAAGAACTATATAACGAACAGCTTGCCAATCAGAAAGATGACCCTTTCGATTATACCGGCTGGGATGCCAATACCGACTGGCAAGACGAAATTTTCCAGACTGCTTTCATTACAAACAATAACATCAGTATTACAGGGGCTTCGCCCAAACATAGTTTCTATCTGGGTGTAGGCTACTCTTACGAACAAGGCAACATCGAGCATGAGAAATTCAGCAAGGTAACCATCAACGCAAGTAATGATTATAAGATTACGGACTTTTTGAAAGTCGGTTTCCAATTCAACGGTGCACGTATGCTTCCTGCTGATTCCAAACAGGTATTGAATGCCCTGCGTGCAACTCCTATCGCTCCGGTGTATAACAACGAATACGGATTATATACGGCTCTGCCCGAATTCCAGAAAGCGCAGATCAACAACCCGATGGTAGACGTCGAATTAAAAGCGAATACTACCAAAGCGGAAAACTACCGGGCATCCGGTAACATTTATGGTGAGGTAGACTTCCTGAAACATTTCACGTTCAAAGCGATGTTCTCCATGGATTATGCGTCGAACAACGGACGGACATATACACCGATCGTAAAAGTATACGATGCCGCTGTCAACGGAGGGATCTCTACTTTGGGAACAGGCAAGACCGAGGTCAGCCAGTTTAAAGAGAATGAAACAAAAGTTCAGAGTGACTACCTGTTGACATACACCAACAGCTTTGATAATGGAAATCATAACCTGACAGCTACCGCCGGTTTTACTACCTATTATAATTCGTTGAGCCGGTTGGACGGAGCACGCAAGCAGGGAGTCGGACTGGTCATTCCGGATAATCCGGACAAATGGTTTGTCAGCATCGGCGATGCGGCTACCGCTACCAATGGAAGTACTCAATGGGAACGCAGTACATTATCCGTACTTGCACGCGTGATCTACAACTATAAAGGTAAATACTTGTTCAACGGTTCTTTCCGCCGGGATGGTTCTTCCGCTTTCTCCTACACAGGCAATGAATGGCAGAACTTCTTCTCACTGGGTGGAGGTTGGTTGATGTCCGAAGAAGAATTTATGAAAGACATCAAATGGCTGGATATGTTGAAAATCAAAGCATCTTACGGTACGTTAGGAAACCAGAACCTGGATAAAGCCTATCCTGCCGAACCCTTATTGACCAATGCTTATTCGGCTGTATTCGGTAAACCGTCCATCATTTATCCCGGATACCAGCTTGCCTATCTTCCTAATCCTAACCTGCGTTGGGAAAAAGTAGAAGCCTGGGAAGCCGGATTTGAAACGAACCTGCTTCGCAACCGCTTGCATTTTGAGGGTGTTTACTATAAGAAGAATACCAAAGATTTGTTAGCCGAAGTTCCCGGAATTTCCGGAACTATCCCCGGTATCGGAAACTTGGGAGAGATCCAGAATAAAGGAGTGGAAATGGCTGTAACCTGGCGCGATCAGATTGGTGACTGGGGATATTCCGTCAGTGCCAACCTGACTACTATCAAGAATGAGGTAAAAAGTCTTGTTCAGGAAGGATATTCCATCATTGCCGGAGATAAGCAGCAAAGTTACACAATGGCAGGTTATCCTATCGGATATTTCTATGGTTATAAAGTGGCAGGCGTTTATCAGTCACAAGCAGATATTGACGCATCACCCAAAAATACACTGGCTACCGTTACCCCCGGTGACCTAAAATTCGCCGATGTGAACGGTGACGGAGAAATCACCCCGGAAGACCGTACCATGATAGGCAACCCGACTCCAAAGGTCACTTACGGTTTTTCTCTCGGAGTAGACTACAAGAATTGGTCGTTAGGCATCGACATGATGGGACAAGGTGGAAACAAGATTTTCCGTACATGGGATAACTACAATTTTGCCCAGTTCAACTACCTGGAACAACGCTTGGACCGCTGGCACGGAGAAGGTACGTCCAACACCCAACCGTTGCTGAACACCAAACATTCCATCAACAACCTCAACTCCGACTATTACATTGAGGACGGCAAATTCTTCCGTATCCGCAACGTACAGTTAGCGTATACGTTCGACAAGAGCTTAATTGCCAAAATACGTCTGCAAGCTCTGAAAGTCTATGTCAACATACAGAACTTGAAGACATGGAAACATAACACCGGATATACTCCCGAACTTGGAGGAACTGCCACCGCATTCGGAGTAGATAACGGCAGTTATCCTGTACCTGCAGTCTATACCTTCGGTATCAACCTAACATTCTAGTGACAAGGTGCCACTGCCAGTTTTCCATGCGGAACACAACTTTAATCTTTAAAACTATCATTATATGAAACTGAATAAATATATATTTGCAACCCTTATTACTTCAACTACATTATTTCTAGGCAGCTGTAGTGACTTTCTGGATCGTAGTCCACAAGGACAGTTTACGGAAGATGATAATCCGAACGCTCTGGTCAACGGGAAGATTTATAATGTCTATACGATGATGCGTAACTATAATGTGACAGCCGGCCCTCCTGCTTTTGCCATCCACTGTTTCCGTTCGGAAGATTCGGAAAAAGGAAGTATTGCCAGCGATGGCTCTGATGTAGCCGAAATGTATGATGATTTTGTGTATACACCGACCAACGGCCTACTGGGTGCTTATTGGGGACAGAATTATGCCATCATCTACCAATGTAATGAGATTCTTGATGCCATTGCAGAAAAAGAAACAGCCGGACAAACAGAAACTGAAGACATCATCAATAAGGGAGAGGCCTCTTTCTTCCGTGCTTATTGCTACTTCAATCTGGTAAGAGCTTTCGGCGAAGTTCCTTTGGTGACTTATAAAATCAACGATGCTTCGGAAGCCAATATCCCGAAGACAAGTGCTGATAAAATCTATGAGCAAATCGACAAGGACCTGAAAACAGCAGAAGAGTCATTGCCGGAAACATGGAGCAGCGAATACACCGGACGACTGACTTGGGGAGCTGCCCGTTCCTTACACGCGCGTACTTATATGATGCGCAACGACTGGAACAATATGTACACAGCCTCCACCGACGTCATCAAAAAGGGGCTCTACAACTTAAAGACTCCGTATAATGAGATTTTCACGGATGATGGTGAAAATAACGGAGGTTCCATATTCGAGTTGCAATGTACAGCTACTGCCGCTCTTCCTCAAAGTACCGTTATCGGTAGCCAGTTCTGTGAAGTACAAGG
>CAUHML010000032.1 GCA_959606905.1 uncultured Bacteroides sp.
CCGTTTCGGTATTATAGGCAATCACCGCCTTCGGGCGCATACCACCGGCAGAGGTCCCAAGATATACCAACTTTTTCATCGTGAGGCTATCCTCCGGCGATATGGCAGCAGCATCCCGATCATTATATATTTTAGAAGCCAATGTTGCCAATGATGACATATCCACCGTCTCTTGGATCTCATCATCATTAAATTCCGGTTCAAATTCCAATGCTCCCATAGCCCTCTTACCGATATAGGAAAGTTTCAATAGGGGTAATGATTCCGTAACCTTTATATTGTTATCCGTGAGCCACTGGTCAAACAAGGAAGATCCCCATCTATCAGGAAGCGCGTCCGCAAGAAATTCCGGAAGCCCTTGATATAACTTATCCCTATTCCCATAAAAAGACGCAAACAAAGGGGTTCTCTTGGGATGGGTGGAAGGACATATATCATAATCTTGTTTCCTATATTCATCGGTAAATTGGAATACGGAACAATGCTTCTCAAAATCCCAATTCAATTTGCCAATACAAGTTCCCCACAAATATACATTCACTATAATTGGTTCTTTCTTCATGCCATCTTACGTTTACTATTAATTCTTTGTATTCTCTTGCCTGTTTTCTCATTGATAAGGAATGGAGAGTCTGGAAGTTCCGGTACAAGACCGACAACACCCTCAAGAGTTCCACTGATACGCAAAATCTTAAGCAACGTACTCAAGGCAATATCATTTACTTTGCAAGATTCTTTTCTTTTAATTGTAATGATGGATACCCCCGCCTTGTCCGCAAATTCTTGTTGAGAAAAACAACAGCTAAGTCGTATAGCCTTAACCCTCTTGCATATTTCCTTAACAATACTCTCATCTGAGAATTCATATATTGTATATGTATCATATAATTTTTTCATAGAGGAAAATATATTTAAGTATCATTTTTGATACAAAAATATCGATAAACTTGAAAAGCACCAAATTTACAGGCATTTTTTACTTCGTAATCTTTTTTGCTAATGTAAAAAAAGCGGCTTTATGCCGCTTCAATCATTTACGACAGAATATTTTTAGGAAACAACAGCATGATCAGCGGCAAATAATCTTTCAACGTGATCCGTAATTGTTTCAGTGCCTGTTGGATCCGGTAGTCTACCGTTTTGGGGGATATTTGCAGGAACTCGGCTATCTCCTTATAACTTTTATTTTTGAAGCGGTGCATGACAAAGGCCTCCCGGTAGATGGGAGGCAAAGCGTCTACCGCTTCCTTAATCCTTCTTTTTAGCTCTTCGAGTTGGTAATAATCGGTCTCTTGCAGCATCTCCTGCATATTCTCGTAGAAAAAGGTATCGGCCCTTAGTTGGGAATGATGGTGAGCAATCACATTAATTGCACGATGGTAAACGGTTTTGAACAGATATTGGCTCAGTGATGTTTCGAAGGTTTGTGTTTCCCGGTTCTCCCACAACCATAGCATCACGTCTTGCACGATCTCTTCTACATCTTTCAGTTCGACAAACCGAGTGGCGTATGCACACAAGATAGGATAGTATCTTCTGAATAAAACACCGTATGCTTTTAGATCCCCATGTTGCATGGCTGAAAGTAAAAAGCGCTCGTCTGTGGTTTGTAGTATTTCTTTTTTCATATCTTTGGTTACAAAAGTAATTTTTAATTCTGCAAATTCAAAATACTTATGAAATCCATGTCTGAACTTAGATTAATAAGTTTGTCCGAATTGCCATAAGGAAATTACATTCATATAATCTTGTCCGATATCGTCTTTTACAACAAAATCGTTTTCAATGCCTTGCAATTACTTTTGTTCTTCCTGCACCATGCGGACCGATTACCCTATCAGACGGTTGTTCCAATTTATACGGTCGAACATATATCGATGAAATGCGGTCGATATGGGACATAACATGGCATCGAAACTTATTTGTAATTTTCCCATGACTCTTTATTTGTTTACGCAAATAAACTTGTTTTGCACTATAGAATGTGTAAATTCCGCAAATCAGGTTTCCTTAACAGGATAATGTACTTTGATGGTCAGTGCTATTTTAATAATTCCGAATGGACCTTGAGTTAAGGGTATAAACAAGTAAAAAGCTCTTTTTGGCAAAAAAATTTTGAAAAAAACACCTTTACGTTTAGGAATCCGTCTGACTTCTCTTGTCTAATAGATAAACATGGATAAAAGACAGACATGGAAACACAGAATACAGATATGATAGAGCACCTTCTCCCTCGCTATTGTTCTGGCGAAGCGACAGTCGAGGAATGTCGGCAGGTTGAAGAATGGATCAGGTTATCGGATGAAAATTATCGGATTGCCAAACAGGTTCATACCCTTTATCTGACGACAGATACGATGCAGGTATTGTTGAAAGTGGATACGGAGAAAGCGCTATCTTCTGTCTGTCAAAAGATGAGCAAGGACAGTGTCCGTCCACAAGTGGGCATGCTTACTTTACTGCAACGGGTTGCAGCAATTCTGTTTATTCCACTTTTGATCGCTTTCGGTATACAAACACTGAGACCACGTCCGCCCCAAATAGCTCAGATGATTGAAGTAAAAACGAATCCGGGTATGACGACTACGATTCAGTTACCGGATGGCTCTATTGTCCATCTTAATTCGGAATCGAAACTGACTTATCCCTCTTTTTTTGATAAGGACAAGAGAAGGGTTACATTGCAAGGAGAGGCCTTTTTTGAAGTGCAGAAAGATCCGGAGCATGGTCTTGAAATCACTGCTCCCCATGAAACAAAAATAGAGGTGCTGGGTACCTCATTTAATGTTGAAGCCTTTGAAAAAGATCCTTTTGTTGCGACTACATTGATCAATGGTAAAGTTCGTTTCGGTTACATGAAAAACGGTCGAATGACGGCTATACAGATGAAACCGGGGCAGAAACTAACTTATGACTCTTCTTCCTCCCGAGTCCAATTGGCTGAAACGAACGGCGAGTCAGAGATTGCTTGGAAAGACGGAAAGATTGTTTTTCATGCGACCCCTTTACCGGAAGCTTTACGGATATTGGAGAAGCGGTTTAATGTAGCCTTCGTATTATCCAATGATCGTCTTCGTGGTGAAGCTTTTACCGGGTCTTTCAGTCATCAGCGGTTGGAGCGTATCTTGGAAATATTTAAAATATCGTCTAATATCAAATGGCGTTATTTAGATACGCACAATATCGAGAATGAGAAGGCTAAGGTTGAAATCTATTAGGCACAATTTAAAAGTAATTTAATAACACATTAAAACACGCAATGTATCATGAAACACACCAGCAGACCCCCATAAAGAAAAAACATCCGGAAAAATATTGGCGTATTCTTCCGGATGAAATGAATTGACTTTAAAATGCTTGTTTGGCGACAAGCGGTAATAAATCATTTTTTATTAATTAGATCACTACAAAGTTATGCAAAAACATTTTATTACCCAACAGTTTTGGGTAGTATCAGAGTTATTTTGGTTTACCTTAAACAAAATTCCAAGAGTTATGAAGTTATACATATTCTTGTTGTTCTGTTCGATTGGCTTGGCACAAGCTGCAAATAGCTATGCTCAGAATGCAACTGTTAACCTGAAAATGCAGAATCAAACGGTTCAAACCGTATTGGATGAAATAGAAAACCAATCTGAGTTCTCGTTCTTTTTCAACACGAAGCATGTCGACCTGAATCGTAAAGTTTCGATTGATGCTGAAAACAGTGATATATTCAAAGTCTTAGATCATATCTTCTCCGGAACGAATGTAAAGTATTCGGTAGTGGATAAGAAGGTTATTTTGTCGACAGAATTAGTTTTACTGCCAAGTGTATCGCAGAATAAAAAAACGGTAAGTGGTATTGTAAAGGATGAAAATGGTGAACCGATAATAGGAGCGAACGTAATAGAGAAAGGAACGGCAAACGGGACAGTGACAGATATGGATGGCAAATATACTTTAGAGGTATCATCTTCTACTGTTGTTTTGCAGTTATCTTATATTGGTTATTTGACAAAAGAAGTAATAACGACAAATAAATCTAATATAACTATTGTTTTAAAAGAAGATACTTTAGCCTTGGAAGAGATTGTGGTCATTGGTTATGGAACAATGAAAAAAAGAGATTTAACAGGTTCCATTTCATCTGTAAAATCAGAAGATATTGTAAAAATGGCAACTTCATCTCCTATAGCAGCTTTGCAAGGGCGTGCTGCTGGTGTTTCTATTTCAATGGATTCCGGTGCTCCAAATGCAGGAGTTTCTGTTCAAATTCGAGGTATTGGTACGTTCAACAACTCTTCTCCTCTTTATGTTGTAGATGGCTTTCCTATGGCTGATATTGGATATTTGAATCCAAAAGACATTGAAACTATTGAGATATTAAAAGATGCTTCAGCTTGTGCTATATATGGCTCACGTGGAGCAAATGGAGTTATTGTTATAACAACTAAAAAAGGGAAAAAGGGAGAATTGAAAATTGGTATAGATGCATATTATGGAATAGAATATTTAGCTTCTAAACCGACAATGTTGAATTCTTCTCAATATGCGGAACTATCTAATTTAGCTTATAAAAACGCAGGTAAAGATCCTCTATATGCAGATACTTCCAATATGCCTTATTCTACAAAATGGTATGATGAGGTGTCGCATTTGGGACAAATCCAGAATTATAATATTAATATGTCCGGAGGAAGTCAGAGAATGCAATCCATATTCAGCGCGAACTATTATAAGAAGGATGGAATTATAAAATCGATGAATTATGATCGAGTTTCATTGAATCAGAGTAATAAAATAGAAGCAACTAATTTTTTGAATATAGAGACATCCCTCTCTGTATCAATGACAAATTCTAAAAGTATGGATTCTAATGGTATTTTTTTAGCGTCTTTAATAGCTCCTCCAGATATACCTGTCATTGATCCTGAGACTAATTATTATACAGGTATTACAAAATTAAGATTAGAAAACCCTGTAGGTCGAATAGCTAGAAATAACAGCAAATATAAGTCTCTTTATTTTGTAGGGAACTTTAGTGCAAATCTTAATTTGACCAAGGATTTGGTTTTTACCTCTCGTTTCGGAATCAAGATTGTTAATTCTAATAGCAATGGCTTTACACCAGTGTATTATGAGACGGCGGATAATTCGGTATTGATGAATTCTGTTTCTAGAGGGACTACTAGAACAACGGATTGGACAGCCGATAATATGTTGACATATCACCATTGTTTTAATGATGTACACGATTTGACTACCATGGTAGCAATTTCTTCCCGTAGTTATAAATCTGATTCTTATTGGGCATCAAAACAGGATACTCCACTTGAAAGAGAAGAATTTTGGTATTTCGATTCAACAACGAAAAATCCGATGAATAGCGGAAGTGGAGCTGAGTTGACTATGTTATCTTATTTAGGACGTGTTAATTATAATTTGTTAGATCGTTATTTGTTGACTGCTAGTATTCGAACTGATGGCTCTTCTCGTTTTTTGAAAGAAAATAGGTGGGGGTATTTCCCTTCTGGGGCTATTGCCTGGAAACTATCAGAAGAGATGTTTTTTAAGAAATGGGAACAAAAATGGTTTAATAATGTGAAGATTCGGTTAGGATACGGTACAATTGGTAATGAAAATATATCTTCTTATTATCCTTATTTGACTCCAATATCACAGCAACAATATTATACTTTAGGGAAAGTTCCAGAAAGGATCAATGGAGCCGCTCCTTCTGCTATAGGTAATAGGGAAGTAAAATGGGAAACCTCGAAACAGATGAATGTAGGAGTTGATTTAGGGCTATTCGATAATCGTCTAAATATTACTGCTGACTATTATGTTCGAAAAACAAATGATATTTTACTAGATCAACAAATACCTTATATTTCCGGATATGGCAGTATTATACGTAATGTTGGAGGAATGCAGAATAAGGGTTTTGAACTTACTGCAGGATTTAAAGGAGGTAAAGGCAATTTCTTTTATAGCATAAATGGAAATATGTCATTCGTTAAAAATAAAGTAACGAATTTAGGAACAACCAGTGCTTTGATAGGTAGTTGTGATGGTGTTTTTGTTGATATGGCAACAGCCATAGGGCAGTCAATTCGGACTGAAGTTGGAATGCCTTATGGTCAATTTTATGGTTATGTAACAGATGGTATTTTCCAAAATCAATCGGAGGTTGATGCTTATAAGAAAGATGGACATTTGATTCAACCAGAAGCAAAACCAGGAGATTTCAGATTTAAAGATTTGGATAATAATGGAGTAATAGATGAGAATGATAGAGAATTTATTGGAAATCCAATTCCTGATATTACGTATGGTTTGTCATTTGATGCAACATATAAGAATTTTGATTTAAGTATTTTATTTCAAGGTGTTGTAGGAAATGAGATTTATAATGCAGCAAAGTTTTATTATATGAGATTTGATGGTAAGCATAATGTTCGTGTTGAATATCTTGATAATTATTGGGCAGGAGAGAATACATCTAACACTCAGCCAATCCCTTCTTCTGATTTGACAAGGAATAATAATAATTTTAGAAATTCTGATTATTACGTTGAAAACGGATCGTATCTACGATTGAAAAATATTCAACTAGGTTATACTTTCTCTCCGAGATTTACAGAGCAATTCAAACCTTCTATTCGTGTGTATGTGGCTGCACAGAATTTGTTTACATTGACGCAGTATAGCGGATTTGATCCGGAAGTTGCTAGAAGTTATTCTGTTGATAGAGGACAATATCCTCAAGCTCAACAATATATGATCGGCGTTGTTGTCGGATTTTAAAAATGAATGATATGAAAAATTTTAAGATATTAATATTAGGACTATTGGTATTACAGAGTTCTTGTTCCGATTTTCTGGATAAGAAGCCATTGGTACAAACATCTGTTCAAACTTATTATTCTACAGATGAAGAAGTGAATTCTGCTTTAATGGGTATTTATTCCCGTTTGCAACGAGAAAATTTTCAGTTAGGACCGATGTTGATTATTGGAGATGACTGTTCTGACGATGCAGATATAGGAAATGAAAATAGTGAAGCGTTTTCATGGTTGGGACCGGTATCACAATCGTTACAGAAGTTTGATCATCTATCTACTAATTGGTTAAGCTCAGCATTATGGGGAGAGGCTTTTACTGGCATTTCTTGGACTAATCAGGCTATAGAGAGTATTTTAGCAAACCGAAATTTATTATCGGAGAAAAGTGATTTGTACTTGGGGGAAGCCTATTTTTTACGTGCTTTTTTCTACTTTTTTTTAACCCGCCAATATGGGAGGATGCCAATCGTTGATCATGTATTGTCTTATAATGAATTTTATTCTCCTCGTGCCTCTATAGAAGAAACGTGGGATTTTATTGTCCGAGATTTAAAGAAAGCTATAGAGCTCTTACCCAAGAAAAGTGAATATAGTGCAACTGATTTGGGAAGAGCCACTCAAGGCGCGGCTTATGCCATGTTAGGGAAAGCTTATATTTATCAAGGAAAATTTCAAGAAGCGTATGATGCTTTGATGAAAGTCGTTGAGTCTGGTGAATATTCATTAGAACCAGTTTATGCAGATATTTTCACATTGGAGCATGAAAATGGAATAGAGTCTGTTTTTGAAATTCAGCATATGACTAGTAATACAGGTTGGTCTGATGACAATGAGGGTTCTATTCTTTCTTTTTATGAACATGACGCAGATCCTGATGATCCTATCAAATGGCATAATGGCTGGTCTATGCATTGTTTAACTGAGGATTTAGTTAATAGTTATGAGAAAGGAGACCCACGTTTAAATGCAACAGTTATTTTTCCAGGGGAATTTTTTGATGGGCATATCAATTATAATAAAGCAAGTTCTACTGGTTATCAACCTAAGAAGTGGTATATTCCTTATGATCAACGTTCTCAGTCTGATCAAAGTGACTGTCCTAAAAACATAATTTTTTATCGTTATGCTGACGTTCTTTTGTATTTAGCTGAAGCAGCCAATGAAATAGGAAAAACGGCTGAAGCATTAGGTTTTCTGGAACAAGTTCGCCATAGAGCTAGATCAAATGCAACGGATGTGAATGTTTTACCTATAGTAACAGAAACGGATAAGAATAGATTGCGTGATTTGATTTGGCATGAAAGGCGTGTTGAATTAGCAGGTGAAGGACAACGCTTTTGGGATTTAGCTAGGCAGGGACGTTTAGGAAAGGTAATGAAGGCTTATTCACGAAAGTATAATTCAATTAAAGGACAGAACTTTATTGAAGGAAAAAATGAATTACTTCCAATACCTGACGATCAGATAATAGTCTCCAATGGAGCATTATCTCAGAATCCTAGATATTGATGTTTAACTATTTTACAATAAAATAAATACGTTTTAATTTTTATCAAAAACATGTATGTATAAGCAATGTAGTTGAAGTCGATACCAGCAGCATTATTTTATACTATTCTTTTATTTATATTCTTCACATTAAGTAATTAATACTAATAATCATGAAAACAGTTTTATTAATAATATGTATGGTCTTTATAGAACTAACTGTAAATGCTCAGAATACAACATATTTCGTATCTCCGTATGGTAATGATATTGCTTCCGGTTTATCTATTAAGGATGCGTGGAAAAGTTTGGATAAAGTAAATAGTGTAACGTTTCTTCCTGGTGATAAAATCTTGTTTGAATCAGGAGGCATTTGGAAAGGACAGTTAAAACTGAAAGGTTCAGGGATTGAAGGAAATCCTATTCTTCTTTCTAATTATGGGGGTAAGGACAGGCCGGTGATTTACACCGGAAAGGCTGAAGGTGCTGGAATTCGTCTATATAATCAGTCTTGGTGGATTGTAGAAAATATGGAGATCACCAGTGGAGCTGCTCCAGAACTAGGAATTGGTCGCCAAGGTATTGCAGCAATAGTTCGGGGAGCTGATCAACATGTAGAAAACATTATCATTCGTAATTGTTATATTCATGATATTTGGGGACAACTTGGGGGAAATACGGAATTTACGGGATATAATAGTTGTGCTATTGTTGTACAGATGCAGAATGAAAAAAATGATGGTTGCGATGATAACGGTCTGAATGCGACATTGGATAATGTTTTAATCGAAAATAATCACATTGAGCGTTGTGATAAGTGTGGTATTGTTGTCCGTGGATGTAAAAGGAACTTGAATATATCTCATAATTATATGGAAAATATAGGAGGAGATGGCATTTTGGCGAGTGGTTGCTATAAAGGAATGATCGAGCATAATGTGGCAAAGCGAACGTGTATGCGTTCCGGATATATGGATTTAAAAGGTGGAGAAACGTGGTGGCCTCATACTGCAGCAATATGGATTATGAATGCTCAAGAAACTGTTATGCAATACAATGAAGTGTATGATACAGGTCGACAGCCAGGGAACGGAGATGGGTTTGCTTTTGATTTTGATTATTACTGTAAACATTGTGTTTTACAGTATAATTATAGTCAGAATAATCATGGATTCCTTTTGTTTATGGGGCGAACTTTTGAAAATATAGCTCGTTATAACATTAGTGAAAATGATCAAACTCACTTGGTACAAATGCAGTGTGAGATAGGAGATCGGAATATGCTACATAATAATATTTTTTATATCGATTATGGGACAGTAGATATTGATTTTTTTTGTGGAAATGATGGTATGGTCAATAAAACGACGATAGGTGCTGCCTTTTGTAATAATATATTTTATGCAACTGGGCAGAGTTGTTTCAGAACGGTGTATTCAAAGGGGGAAACTTTAGGGCGAACCTTCGATGAATCTGTAAAAGTTGCACGAGGAATGCCTTATAAATTATTTTATAATAATTGTTATTTCGGTCTGTGGAAAAATGGTATCCCAAATGATCCGAACAAATTAATCGCTGATCCTTTGTTTATTGCACCGGGGACAGGTAAAGAAGGTTTTTCTTCTTTGACTGGATATCAGTTACAATCTGATTCTCCCTGTATTAATGCTGGCTTTTATATACCCTTGTCGGGGAAATATGACTTTTGGGGAAATCCCATAGAAGATGGATTATTGGATGTAGGAGTCTACGAGCAAATAGGAACGGGAGTTTTTGCAAATAAGATTAAAATGAAGGAGGATGCTGAAAAGTACAAAAAAGAATCTGATTCTGCTTGGTTAAGATGGAACTCCAATGGTAGTGAAAATTAAATTGTTTATTTGATTAAAAGTAATAGTATGAATGAAAATAGAAGGAATTTTATCAAACAGGCAGTAATAGGAACTGGACTTTTATTAGGGAATAGTGTGAAGGCAATAGACCTCGAGTCGGTGAAAACGATCAATGAATCTTTGCATACTTTTCACAAACAGAAATTTAATATGTGTGGTTACCGTGCTCCTAAATTAGAGACTGTTCGAATTGGTTTTATTGGTATAGGTAACCGAGGTATTTTCAATATGACACAAATGCTATATATAGAAGGTATTGAAGTTAAGGCTCTTTGTGATTTAAGGCAATTTCGCATTGATGAAGCCCAAAAGTTATTGTCGGATTTTAAAAATCCTGTCGCGTGCGAATATGGAGGTTCTCCTGACGCATGGAAGTCTGTCTGTGAACAATCTGATATAGATTTAATTATGATAGCAGTACCAAGAGGTCCTCTTCATGCAAAAATCAGTAATTACGCTATGTTGTGTGGAAAACATGTAGCCGTAGAAGTCCCAGCAATTGCAACCATTGATGAAGCTTGGCAATTAGTTGAAACATCGGAAAAAACAAAAAAACATTGTACGATGTTGGAAAATTGTTGTTATGATTTTTTTGAGTTGCTAACGTTGAATATGATTCGTCAAGGTTTATTGGGTACTATTATTCATGCAGATGCCGCTTATATTCATCATCAGAATAATTTTGTGAAAAATAGAGACGGAGATATGTGGCGTATAGAGGAAAGTCAACGTCATAATGGTAATTTATATCCAACACATGGATTAGGACCGATTTGTCAAGCAATGAATATAAACAGAGGAGATCGGATGACTCATATGGTTTCTATGTCTTCAAATGATTTTATGATGGCAGAAATGGCTACCGAATTTGCTCAGAAAAATCCTATTTATAAGTATTTAGCGACAGATACTTATCGGGGGAATATGAATACTTCTGTTATTCGTACAGAAAGAGGGCGAACTATTATGTTACAATATGATACAACAAGTCCTCGGGTTTACTCACGTATTTACATGGTAAGTGGGACAAAGGGAGCTGTACAAAAATATCCTTTTCCTGAGCGTATTTCTTTGGGTGATGACTGGGTGAGCGAAAAGGAAATGGAAAATTTAACAGAAAAATATATGCCAGAAATAGTCCGAAGGATAGGAAATATGGCTAAAAAGATTGGAGGACATGGTGGAATGGATTTTTTAATGAGTTGGCGTTTGATAGATTGTTTAAGAAATGGTTTGCCTATGGACATAGATGTTTATGATGCCGTAGCCTGGAGTTCTATTATCCCATTAAGCGAATGGTCCGTAAAACATGGCTCACAACCTGTGTTAATACCAGATTTTACTTGTGGTTCTTATCGATTAAATGAACCGTTTGTGTGAAATATTGTAAGCATTCAGCTAACCCTGTATCGCAAAGTTTTATAAGGGCGGTGTGCATTCTATGTTCTACGCAAGGAAAACCTGCATTTTTTTGCTGTTTTTCTTCACTAGAATGTTTATCTTCCCAAAATGTGCACTCCATAAAAACAGATGACGAAGTCCTAAATATCTGATTAATCATGGGGATGTGTCAAAAGTCAGACACATCCCCTTTTCCTGTTGCGAAGTATAAAAATCAAAGTCAGATATCTTTGTATTATCAAAGATAAAGGGCTCCCTTTGTGCCGTCGCCTGTTTTAAGAGATATCATATACAGAGGGAGTGACGGATAGACCAAAGAAGCCTTGACTATACACATGTAAAGCTTGGCTATTTGTAGTCCAGGCTTTTTTATACATTAGAGTCACAAACAACAAATAAAAACCAAAATGATCACTATGCTTAAAAAAAGGTGTCCGAAAATGGACAGCCTCATTAAGTAAAATTCATCTATCATTGCTTTTCATATTTATTGTGTATTCCTCTTTTGCACCGGAAATATTGATACTTATAGCAACCAGACGGTACGACATCGCCACGTTTGATCATACCGCTGGAAAACAGTGATATACAATCTGAATCAAAACAGATTGTGTATCACCAATTTCTTTTTTTGTGCCTTGTTAAACGTATAAGAAGTTCCTCCAACAGATTTTCCATCCCAATAAGCAATCAGCCTACAGGCGTGTGAAATCATGTAATCATTACGGTGGGCATAGCATTGGGCATAATAATATTCGGATAGAACTACCACTTTGTCGGCTTGGCGCAAAATATCAGCATACCTCTGTTTGTCCTCTTTGTTGAAATACACATCTTGCCCGACATAAGGAACAACCGCCACCAAAACCATATCGGGATATTGTTTCCTTTGTTCAAGTATGGTATGAGCAGCCATCATGTCAAATCCAACCGCACAACCGATATAGAAAAAACGGCTTCCATTCTCATAGCAGAAACGTACCTCTTCATTCAACGATACGGACAAAGCATATTTATTTGTTCGTATCGTTCTATGACCGGTAAAAGCAACGGACATCATTTTCATCCATTTATCATGTGCCTTTCTACATATATCCAACGAACCTGCCGAAGTTTCATACACCATTCCATTCACCTCATAACGATAAGTGAACCAAGTAGTATCTCCAAAGATACCCTTCTGCTTCTCTATATAAGTCTCTTTTTCTTTCATCTTATAACATACGGACAACTGTTTTACCTAAAAAGAAACCTCCCAAAACCTCACCTCCTATTTTTTCCAACTGACAAGCGAAACGAGCATACGAAAATCCTTTTGTTAAAATATCGTCAAATACCAAGATTTTCTTACCCCGAAAAAAGTCCTTGTCAAATTCTATCACTTGTACTTTATGAAGCGACTTGCTATCAAATTTCTCATGAATAGCCAAACGATCTCCACTGACACGTATATGTTCATACGCATTGATAGCACCTGAAAACTTACACACAGCCGAAGCAAACCCCTTATAACGAAGTTCATTCTTATCAGCAGAAGAAGCCGGGACACAAGCAAAAACAATATTCTTAACATCATCACCAAAAACTTGATGTAACTTATTCGCTATCATCCAAGCTACATTCAAATAAGATTTTCCATCCTTAAAACTCCATATCATCTTACGAATTTGCCATTCTCTTTCCGTTGCCTGCCGATATTGCATAGGAAGATATTCAAAGAAAGAAAACATCATCTTATGCCATTGTCTGTCTAAACTAGGATATTTACTCTGATGTGCCATAGTCTTTTATCTATTAAAATTAAACTTATGCTTCAGCTAGATTTAAAGACCTTTTTTTAAAAAACCTTTCCGGGATGGCCTTTTCTTTCTGCCGACTTTTTTTTGAGCTTTCATGCCCCATCTGAGTTTATGAGCCTTTTTTTACGGCACACTACAATAAGGAAGGAGGGATTGAGAAAAGTTTTGGACGACAAAAAATGTTGGGGACAGCGAAGCCGTCCGGCGTTATTTTTTTTCAGGACAAAGGGCGAAGGCCGGAACTCTTTCATATCCATCCTCCGAAATAAATTTGCCGTCCAAAAACAAAGGATCTCAGACGGGGATATGGAAAAAGCGCACGAGGGGAGGCAGAAAACCAAGGAAAAGGGCGGTACGGAAAGTAAAAACAAACCATACGGCTTGGCAGGCAAAGACGTATTCCTATCTCCCCGCCACCAAGTGGCAGGGGAGGGAACGGGTTAACAACGGACTGCCGAGACAAACGGTAAAAGGAAGGGGCTGCGATACGGAAGAAGGAGGTTGTTTCGGCAATGCCGAAGCTCCGGATGATGACTGTTGCAATCCCGCCCACGTTTGGAACTTCTCTTTTCGGGTTTACCCATAATCAGCCGCATGGCGGATGACTACGGGCAAACCGGGAATGAGAACAGTCATTCCGCTGAATGGGAGGGTGGGAAAAATCTGCGTGAACGCAAAAACGCTCTCGGATATATAGCAAAAAAAGCGGCCCAGTGCCGCTTCAATCATTTGCTTGCTTTTTTCTTTTTAGATGCAGCCTTCTTCTTAGGCCGATCCGGTTTTTCTTCTTCTTTTTCCGGAGCCGGATAAAACTTGGTGGCTACCATAACGATGCGGTTACGCTTCTCCCCACTTTTAGAATCCGTCCACTCTTCCGGCTTAAAGTAACCTTCAACGGTTATCAGCTCACCTTTTTTCAATACATCGAAGGAATCCAGCGCTTCATTCTTTCTCCAGGCTTCAATCCCCATGAAAGCAGAAACATAAGAGGTTTCTTCACCTGTCTTGTCTGCACGGCTGACTGCGATAGAAAAGCGTGCTACGCTTGCTGTTTCAAAACTACGGATTTCTACATCCTTACCGATAAAACCTGTTACTGCGAATGAATTTTCAATCTTTTTCATATCTCTGATTTTTTAGAAGTTAATTAATCAATTTTACAGTGCAAAAACTGATTGTTGACTTGGGGGTACACCATGAAAAAAGGGATAAATACGCTTTTTTATACAGCAAAAAAGGAAGATTCATCCCTTTTTTATTGGTTAAGATGGCAACAAATAATTGGGGTTAAATACACTTTTTGTGCAAGGCAGAAAAAGGAAGATTTCAGCCAAATAACGACGTGATATTTGTGAATCGTCCCCTTATCCCTATCAGCGGGGTTAGCAACAATCTATATTCGCAACGGAAAATGATTTGACTTCACTAAAAAATGATATGAAAAAGACAAAACTTGAAAATCAGCAACAGGTTTGGAAAGGATGCAAAAAACAATCGGTTAGACAGCAAGCATGGCACATTCCGAAAATATAGTCAGCCACCTATTGATACATCGGAAGAAACATCTGCAATTCCTTTAAAAAAAATGAAGCCTAAAAATGAAGCATACCATATTCCATATATTAGAAAAAAGTGACTGTGCGATAAAATAGGCTACACCGGAAAAAACGGGAAAACGGATTCTGTGGGAAGAACACAACCATACAAATACGGCCACCACACCTTTTCTGGAAAAAAGAAGATTATACGACCGGAAAAATAACAAGGCACCAGTCGGAGAAAAGCAAGCGATTGAAGCGCACTGCCGCTTTGAGAGCGAAATATCCGAATACCTATCTACAGCCCTAAAAGGCTGGGACGTATGGGTAAGCAACAGAAAGAACACATTATCCTACAAGATGATGCGTGAACGAACCGGATGCCTGATTCAGCAGCCAACGAACGGCTGTGAGGGCTAACAAGAATCAGACATACCTTAGCTGGGTGGTGGGAGTAAGGGAACTTCGTGTACGCTATCGCAAAACAGCCCGAAGGAGCTACCTTGATATAGGGTGGCGGGTGGGAAAAAGATGCCCCTTCAGAAAGATAAGATTCAACCAGATAACCCCAGTCAGTTCTGTTCAAGATTACAACTTACAGTTCTTCGACTCCAACAAGTTCAAATCATCGATGACCAATCCATCCAACACATGTTGGATCTTATCAGATATAGCCTTGTCTATGCCATACTTGGCGCATAATGATTGAAAGCGACTTACAGCATGAACACCTGTAATATCTTCTTTTCGGGTTCCTCTACAAAATCCTCGGCAAAGTTAACGAAATCACGGGTGGTCAAGGCTGACCTTTTACCCATCACGCCCATCGAATGAATGTGTGCAGAAGAATTTTCCCATGCATTTGCCGTGAACATCACATCGTATGCGGGTGACAAACGCCATGCTCCTGTCTTGTCCATGATAAATGAAATATTCTTATTATGGTCATCAGATATACCTGCGACATAATTAAATACCATCCTGATAAATATCTGGTCTTTGTCTTCCTGAGGAAGTCTCAGGGTATCCGCTATCCAACAGGGCTTCATATAATCATCCGCTCCCGGCATAATGGCCGCAAGAGTCTGGCTAAAAATCTTTTCTCCATTCTTATGATCAAACCTTTCCGTCACGAAATGATTTCTCCCATCAATCTCTTTCAGGAAACATGGCATCATGTTAATCCCTGCCGCTGCTGCCATTTCGCTGTATATCATTTCTATCTCTGTGGTAGGAGAGTCGTCAGGCTCTTTGAATTTTATGATATACTGCTTGAAATTTTCGGGTAAATCCACCTGACCGGAACGGAACTATTAAAAGTTTTGAGTATGGAAAGAAGCCGAAATCTTGACATCAAAAACAAAAGGAATTATTGACCAAAGCCAGGCTATGATTAGTAAGGCTTTTTGTACGGGTGGTATTTATACCGCCCGTTTTTGTTGCTCCCATCCCTCGAAAAAATTGCACTTCTAAGTTGAATCTTCAATAAAATGTAGATTTGCATTTCCATTTGAATTTTAGTTATTTGATACCCCAACCATGAACAACAAACAGACAACTGTTTTTTTGAGACAGCAGAATGTTTCTGTTTTATTAAAATAAAAAGGAAACAAACTTTTGAAGTAATACTTACGGAAAAACAGACTTTATGATGTTTCTTTTTCGTACATTTGCAGCAACATAATAAAAGCGAAACATATAATGGAGAAGCAAGGAGAAATCATACTATACCAACCGGATGAAGCTGTAAAGTTGGAAGTACGTTTAGAAGATGAAACCGTTTGGCTCACACAAGCGCAGATAGCAGAACTTTTTCAACGTGACAGAACCGTTATAACCAAACATATAAATAACGTTTTTAAGGAAAAGGAATTGGAAGAGAAAAGCAATGTGCATTTTTTGCACATTGCTAATTCCGATAAGCCTGTCAAGTTCTTTAGTCTAGACGTAATAATTTCAGTTGGATACAGAGTTAAAAGCGTAAGAGGTACGCAATTCAGGCAATGGGCAAATAAAATTTTAAAAGAATATTTATTGAAAGGCTATTCTATAAACCAACGGCTCAATGACATGGAATATAGAATGAACAATAAATTCTTCCAAATAGAGAAAACCATTGCTGAACATGATGCAAAGATAGACTTCTTTGTGCGCACCTCATTGCCTCCGGTGGAAGGTATCTTCTTTGACGGTCAGATATTCGATGCGTATAAGTTTGCTACAGATTTAATAAAGTCTGCCAAATGCTCACTTATACTTATCGACAACTATGTAGATGAATCCGTGTTACTCATGTTGAGCAAACGAAACATCGGTGTTTCAGCCACCATTTACACCCAGCGCATCACGCAGCAACTCCAACTCGATCTTGACAGGCATAACAGCCAGTACCCGCCTATCGACATCAGGACGTACCGAGACAGTCACGACCGCTTCTTAATCATTGATAATACGGAAGTATATCATATTGGGGCATCGCTAAAGGATTTGGGCAAGAAAATGTTTGCTTTCTCCAAACTGGAACTTCCTGTCCATACAATAATTGATGTATTATAAAATAAGCTAATCACCCATGCGAGAAACGGAAGAGAATATAAAATTCAAGATGGAAATTGACGTATTGGTTCCCATTCCACGTACTGTCACCCGTGATTTCACCAGTTTGAAGCACCTGCGTCAATGGCAAAAACGCGAATGACATTGACGGTTCTCTTTACTGTTTTGCACACCGGGAATACCTGCTCAACGAAAAGGGAGAATGGGAACAATTTACCGTTATCGGCAAACAGGTAGTAACTATCGGAGAATTGGAAAGACTTCTTTTGGCTATGAAGCAAAAGGGGTTCAACCAATACAGCCGTGAGGAATATGAAGAATTAATGTCTTCATGTTTGAAAAAGTGAAGAATTAAAACCTTCATTAAACAACTAAATACAAAACAGGATGAAAATAGGATATGCCCGTGTTTCCACCAAGGAACAACATCTGGATATGCAACTGGAAGCGTTGAAGGCTGCCGGATGTGAGAAGATCTTCTCTGAGAAAATGACCGGACGTCAACAAAACCGCCCGGAACTGGATGCCTGCCTGAACTTTCTCCGGGAAGGCGACACGCTTGTCGTATATAAGCTGGACCGGCTTGGCCGTTCGCTGAAGAATATCCTTACGCTATTGGAAGATTTCAAGAATAGGGGCATCCAATTCACCTCACTGCAAGACAACATCAGTACGGAAGGCGCAATCGGCCAACTGATGAACAACATTCTCGGTGCTTTCGCCCAATTTGAGCGTGACCTTATTTATGAGAGAACCCAAGAAGGCAGAAGAATCGCCAAGGAAAAAGGTGTCAAATTCGGCAGAAAGACACTTATCAACAAAAACAACATCGCCAAGCAGAAAAGCTGCATCCAGCTCTATGAATCCGGAACACCGGTAAGGGAGATACAGAAAATATTAAATATAGGCAGTAGCGGAACAGTGTATCGTCTGCTGCGAAGGAATGGTATTACACTAAAATCTGAGAACAAAAATAGAAAATAAATCTCTTCTCCCATCCTTCACCTTCAAAGATGATTCCGCATGGCACTCATACTATTTTATTTAATGAAGGCAACCCTTTCACCTCGCCGGCGTGCCACTCCCTGTAGTCCGCAAGGGAGAGTCCGGGTACGGTCAATTGCTTGTAATCCATATCGTCTCTTCGCAAGATGTGCCTCCTTGCATACGCACAGAGCGAACGATCCGT
Source organism: uncultured Bacteroides sp. (assembly GCA_959606905.1). The sequence goes on from CAUHML010000032.1 coordinate 18,691, forward strand.
CACGGATACCATCACCACCGGGAACGGGTAGCCGAGCAAGCGCATCGGCATGACCTCGCTGTCCGGGAACGTGCGGCGCAACTGATAGGCCGAGCGCTCGAAAGCGACCCAGTAAGGACCCGTGCAATACAGGTGAATCGAGTTTTGGTTCGCACGCTCGCGGTTCATGATATCATTTAAATGCTCGTTCAGCAACCGCACCAAACGAACGCCGGAAGGAAGGGAAGACATTTTGAGTTATGATTTATGAGTTGACAAGTTGACGAGGGGACAGGCGTCCTTGCGGTCTCCTTACCTCTCCACCCGTCCGCCTAACCCGAATCCTACACGGTTTCATCTTCTCCGAGCCGTCGCAGGAAGGCCCGCGGGATGTAAGAGGTGGCGACGGCGCATACGCCCCGGATGACGACCACTAGGCAGCTGTCCTTCCTGATGCGGCAGATGACACCCTCTGCGCCCTTGAACTTCCCGTCGGTGACCCGCACACGGCAACCGCAGTGGAACTTGGGGCTGTCCTCGCCAAGGTACTCCATCCCGCGCTCGCCGGACGAGGTGACCAGCATGAAGATGTTCATCTCCCGTTCGGGAATGGCAAAAGGAATTTTCTTCAGTCCCTCCTGCCTTGTATACAGGATCACCTTGTCTGTCAGCACCCGCTGCACTTCCGTGGCCTGCCTGGCCGTGGAACGGAAGAACATGAGCGAGCTGATAAGCGGGCGGCGGACTTTCTTCCGCACGCCGGCGCGCTCAACAAGGGCCTCCTCGCAGGGGATATAGGTCTGCAGGGCGTCCTTTTTCAACAGCTCTTCGATGTCGAAGACCTTGTTGTAGAATACTTTCAGGGCGAACCAGTGTTCGGCGGTATGCGCTTCTGTCTCCAATGGAAAAATCGGGATGGACGGGTTGAAAAAAAGATATACTTCTCATTCCTGCGCCTCCCGTATTTTCCAATCCGGCAAGGTGCAGCAATCAGGGTTAATCCGGCTGTTCCCCTTATGGAAATCCCGGCACGTGGGCCGCCCCTGACTACAGTGGGCGGGATCCGTAACCCCCGCATCCGTACCGTTTCTAAGTAAGAGACGGTACATCTTTCTTTTTCATTGATAGCCAGTCGTATACATCGACACGGAAGTGTTTTTTTGCTCGGTTTGCTCGGTTCCGTACTCGGAAATACATCCGGATAGGGAAAAGGAATGGCCTCCTTCCATCCCGCATCCTTATTCCTCCATTATTTGGAATCATTCTATATTTATTTTTAATATACTGATAATCAGTAAATTGAAACAGGGGGGGGGGTAAAACAGGAAAATAAATCCGGCTGTTTCTCATTGCTTTTTTTAATGAAAATTATTACCTTTACCATATATTTGTACCACATCTTACTTAGAAACGGTATCGTTCAAATCCCTTAGAATCCGCTCGTTTGCGTTGTCTATCACGGCATTGTCCAAAGAATCCAGATAAATAAGCGTAGTCTTTTCGCTGCTATGTCCCATTCCCGCGCTGATGACAGCCAATGGCACGCCACGGTCACGCGCGGCGGTGGCCCAGCTGTGGCGCGGCGTATAGGAGGACAGGGGAGCGGTATGCCGAGCAGTCCGCCCAGCCGTTTCAGCTTCCGGTTGTGGTAGTTCAACCCGGTCCGATATTGGCGGTATGCCCGTTCCGGATCCGTGTCTGTAAGGATCGGGAAGACGTAGGGGCTTTCCGGACGGGCCCGCGTGTACAACTTCAGTATCGCTTCCATACACGGTTCCACGCGGATGGTCAGACGCTGGCCGGTCTTGTGACGGCGATAGGTGAACCGTCCCTCGCTCACGTTCTCCTTTCGCAAATACGCCATATCCACGAACGTCATTCCCCGGGCGCAGTAGCCGAACACGAACAGGTCCCTTGAGAGTGCGAGGGCGGGCGAGACCGACAGGTCCAGCCGTTGCAACGCGAGGACAGTCTCCCCATCCACGGCGCGTTTCGGCGTACGGGCCACGCCCGTATAGACCCCACCAAACGGGAAATCCTGCGTCGCGAGACCCTCCCTCACGCCCTTGTTGTAGGCGGCACGCAGAACCCGCATGTAGAACGAGCAGCTGTTCCGATCCACCTTCCGCCCTCGCAGCCATGCCTCGTAGCGACGGACCAGGGCAGAATCGAGGGCGGAGAAAGGGATATCCTTATCGTTCAGGAAAGTGGAGAGACTCTCCATCGCACGCCGGTAGTTACGGGCGGTGCCGTATCGCGCGTTCTCCCTGAGCCGGCCGGCCTCTTTCCCGAGATAGTCTAAGAAACAAGGTTCGGGAGGCAGGCTGCGGTAACGGTTGATTATTTCGGATAAGGTGTACGCCTCTCCGCCACAGTCCAGCTCGCGGATAATCTCACGGACAATCCGCATCTCCCGCTCGGTGCGCTTATGATAGCCAGTGATAATCTCCTCATTGCCGGGGAGAGTGACAAGCCTGCGTCTCGTTTCGTCCCACCATTCGGGGAATATCCGCATGTCGGTGGTGATCTGTCTGTTCTCCTGACGGTGGCAGAGCTGGTAACAGAGCGTACCCGCCTTGCCCCGTACCGTCGACGGACGGAATTTTAATTTGATGGTTGCCATACAGGTTCTGTCTTTATTATGAATAACAGAGCGTAATATAAACCCGCGGGCTATTACATGGTTATGGGAAGGGCACATTTATTGATGCCGCCGGAAACGCTTTCTCGTGTCCCCTCATGGAAGGTCCATGTCCTTTGCCTCCTCTCCGAAAAAGGTTAGATACGGGTGGAGGCGGCACTACGGTGCCATTATGCGAGTATCGGACTCACCCGCGGGGTGTCCATGTTGAGGAAAGCCCCGTGATGTGCGATCATCCCATGTGTTTACTTTTTTGGAAAAACTGGTAATGTATGAAAATGAAAGACGATACATCTTATTGCTGTCACATCATAAATCTTACATAGAAATGATATTGTGTCGCACTAGAGAAAGATTTTGATCTTGATTTATTTTGTTCTTTAGATATATTAGTCTATCTTGTAGCCGAAAATATTACTGATATTATGAATACAATCCACCTTATAGAATCAAGGAAAGGTAATCTTTATCTATTTTCTTATAGAGGAAGAAGTCTTTCGTTTGTTCATCCGAAAATGTCGCATATAATACGTCAGATGTTTAAAGACGAGTATAAGACCGGTAAATCTCGAAAATATTATGAGAGAAAAGTTGCTTATTTAAAAAAACATGGACTATTCAATAATGAAACCTTTGAACATAAAATTGTGAAATTTGATAGATCTCAAGTAAGAGATAGTTTAATTCACGTAGGCCAGATAATTTTTGAGGTGACGAACTCATGTAATTTGAAATGTAAATATTGTTGTTTTAATGATCTTTACGAAGAATCTTCCTTAATAAACAAACAAGGTAAACTGGGATTTGAGACGGCAAAAAAACTGTTAGACTATTTGATGGAACTATGGGGGGATACTTTGTGTTCAAAAGAAGTAGATATAGCTTTCTATGGTGGGGAACCATTGCTTAATTATTCCTTTATAAAAAAAGTGTTGAATTATACGGAACATCTGAAATCAGATAGATTGCGTTTTACTTATTCCATGACCACTAATGGATTGTTACTAGACAAATATCTTGATGATTTAGTGAATAAAAACTTTAAAATTCTTGTGAGTCTAGACGGTGATTTTGATGCTTCAGTATATAGAGTGGGTGAGGATAGAAGAGATTTGTATGATAAAATAATCAATAATTTGGACTTATACAAGAATAAATATCCGTTACATTTTGAACGAAATGTAGATTTTAATGTTGTTATCCATCGAAAGAATGATATACAGTCCGTGTTTTCTTTTATTAAGAAAAAGTATGGAAAAACACCTCGATTTAGCCCATTGAGTACAAGAAATGTAAAGGAATCACAGAAAGAGACGTTTAAAACGATGTATAGAAAAATGCCCGATGATTTGATAGAAGGTAAAGACTTGGATGCGATAACTGAAAATTTGCATCCTTATACATCGGGGTTTATGGAAATGGTCAAATTTGCTAATGCTCTTTTAGATATTCAGTATCAGACATATAATGATCTTTTTGTGAACACAGGTTTAAATGATATAGTATATACACCTAGTGGTACGTGTTGGCCTTTCAGTAGAAAATTTTTTTTAAGTACAAATGGTGATATTTTAGCTTGTGAGAAGATTAGTCACCGAAATGTATTAGGAAATGTTGATAACAATTCCGTAAATATAGATTATATAAATATTGCAGATATATACAATGAAAAAATATACTCGTCTTTTTCTGACTGCAAAAAATGTTATAGATTGCCTTATTGCCCTGTTTGTTTTTTTGACTCTTTATTAGGTGATAGGAGTTGCCTTGCATTTGAGGATGAAAATAAATTCACGGAGAATTTGAAGCGTAAGATCGATTATTTGGAGTTAAATCCGATTCAAGTTAATGAAATACTTAAAATAAAGGTACAATGAGGAACATGAGATCTAAATATATATGGTTCTATGTGGAACCATATGTTTACGTTGAGGTTAATAAGTGGGAGTGTTTGTTGGTAAACACTTTGGATAAACAATTTATATATAGCAAAGATCAACAAGTTTTGTCCTTTTTGAGAGATTTCATGAGTCCTTTAAATGCTGGTGTATCTAGTGTTGACCCTAATCTGTTTAGTCTTGTTGAGTTTAAGCGTTTTATAGGAGAGGTGAGGCATAAGTTTATAGGGGATCTTGTTGTGACAGATACTTTAGATTCTAAACCTATACAGATAACTTCTAATGCGAAAATCATGCATGATGTGAGAGAGGGGAAATATGCATCTTTTGATGATCCTCTAAATTATTTGCATGAAATTACAATACATACAAATAGTTCATGTTCTTCTAGTTGCGAATCTTGTGTGAACTATTTTAAGCAGTTTGATTGTTGTACAAAGAACAGGAATGTAATTAGAAATGAAGCTTTGTCTGTTATAACAAAAATACTAAAAGAATTAGACTTCGCTCGAAAAAGAATTAGGATAAATCTTGTCGTAACAGATGAAATATATGCAAAATCGGATGAGCTAATTGATATTCTGAATAAATATGATAATGATTTTTATTTGGTTGTTAATTATAATAATATACGGAAACTGACATCTCGGTTATGCTCTTTTTTTCAAAATAGAATATCGGTTATAATAGCTGGCGTTCAAATATCTGAAATAGATTTCTCTATATTGAAAGATTTGGATTTGACTTTTTTTGTTGAGAATGAAGTGGAGTTGGAAAATGTCTGTTCTTTTATAAATAGCGAGTTAAGTAATTGTCGCTATGTTATAAGACCAATATTTAATGGAAAGAATATGCCTTTTTTTAAGAAATATGTATTCTTGAAAAAGAAAGAGGTTTTAAATAGTATTGATTCTATGCAGGATATACATAGAAATGAACTGTTGAATACGTTGTTTTTTGGGAAATTATTGGTTTTTTCAGATGGTTCTATATATAATAATGTTCATTTTAAAAAAATGGGTAATATAAAAGAATATGATTTGTCTTATTTTGTGCATAAGTCTCTGGTGAATCCAAACTCATCTTGGTTTTATACAAGAAACAGAGCTCCTTGTTCTAAATGTGTATATAAATATATTTGTCCTCCACCGTCAAATTATGAGCTATTTATGAATCAATTGGCATTATGCGATAAATCCTGTGTTTTGAATTGTTAATTAAAAAAAGTAATGGGTATGAAAGATCTAAGATTGGGGAAACTTGCAAGATTTGAGAAAATGAGAAAGGAAGAACTTGTTAAGCTACAAGGTGGTATTTCTCCTAGAGGATGTAGTTGTAGTTGTTCTGGTGTTGGCCAGAATGATAATACGAGAAAGGCATGGCAATCTACGTCTAGTGAACAGTTAAATTGATTATTAATCGCTCCACTTCTAAAAAGAAGTGGAGCAAAAAATGTATTTATGTCTAAATTTTGGATTTTCTTTAATTGCTCATTGTTTCTCTTTTCTTGCCATTTTGGATCGGAGAAATTTTCAGAGTATAATTTGCCGATAATAAATATGCCGGGTTCCTCTATTTGTGAGAGAATAGAGCTGCGGTCGATTTCGGATGTCTCTTATGTGAAATTGGATACTGATTCCTCTTATCTTGTTATAGGTAACCCTTCTTGTGTGACGGATAGTTTTTTTATTTTTAAAAACTACAAGAACAAAAATATTATGTGTTTTGATTGTACAGGCAAGAAGCGGTTCTTAATAAACCGAAGAGGGAGTGCCCCGGAAGAATATATGGGCATTGGGCGTTTGGCTTATGATGAAAAAGAGGAGGAACTTTTTTGCGAGGCCGTAGGAACAGGTAGAATTAATGTGTATAAGCCGGATGGAACTTTTGTGAGATCATTGGATCTGGTAGCAGGATATTTGGCAGAGATGTATAATTATAACGATAGTTTACTTTTATGTCATGCTCGTGACGAGGAAGAAAAGAGTTCCTTTTTGTATTTACTTCATAAGACGATTCCTCACAGAATCTACGGATTGGATTCAATATCAGGTGATAGATATCGAAGTTTGTCAATCACAAAACAAAACGGTTCATTTATGAAAGGGGGAACAGCTCCGTTGCGAACTATTATTCATAGAAATGATCGATGGATATATTCAGAACCTTCTCATGATACGATTTATGAGTTAAGTGAGACTTTGCGTTTACGTCCATTTCTGGCATATTCTCCACAAATAAGAAAGAAAGAGATACCTTGTTTGATACGTTATAATCAAGAGACCGAAAATGATATATTGATATCTCTCATAGAGATGATATATGATGTTGATAAAGATAAAGGATTCCCAGAGAAGGATTATATATATGATAGGGAAGCCGGGAAAATGAAATGGGTCTCTATTATTAATGAGGATTTTCCTAGCGATCCTGATTTTAACATTTCTTCCTCTGTGTACTATTATTCTGCGGATAACTTGAGAGAGGCATTGGAGAAGGGAGAATTGGGAGGGAGGCTTAGAGAATTAGCACTGGAACTCGATGAGGAAGATAATGGAATTTTACTTTTAATGCGTTTTAAGGAATAAAATGAATATCACAGTATTGGACAATAAAGTTTTTCCGATAATAAGCATTTACCTTTTTTACTGTGGAACAGCACATATAAGCGTCGTGGCAATAAATGATCGCTTGTTCTTCCCGGACGGCTTCCTCCAGCATTCGTATTTTCTCGTTATAAGAAGTGATCGGATAGGTGTCGTAAGCAAGATATCCATTCCGGGGATACGCTGGCTACTAAAGGAATCACGTCCCCGGCAAAAACAAATGTTCGGTAAGCAGTCAAAAATTGGCTATTGATTGAAAGGAATACCTTCGCTGCCAATCAAAATTATAGCATTATGTATACAGTGAAGATCTAGAAAGGTTTTACTTTCAGTACCAGAGCGAGGCTTTGCCTCATGGAGAATCTCTCCAATCGTTTTGTGTCAAGAATAAAGTTCCTTATAACATTTTCCAAAAATGGTTTAAGGATACTCGAAAAAAAGTAGTCGAGGTTCAGGTTGATGGTGCTCCTGAGGATTGAGATATTATTGGGAAGCAATGGTATTGGGTTGCCCTTGGTATAACTACAGTATGTATCATCCATTAAGCGGATCGCGTCGCAGGCGGTCGTGCAACGTTGCAAGGCGATTCGCTGAAGTTCCTCGATCATGAACATTCCTTTCTTGTTGACAAGGGCTTTCCGGCCGGTGATCGTTGTTTCTCTAATGAGTTAGAAATGAAAAATACTGCTTTATTCCCAAGTATGATATTTAAAGATTATAATAATATAATAATTAAACGTCGCTTGGCATGGTGTTATGGAGATTTGGATATTGCTATTTCACTTTGGCATGCAGGAAATGCATTAAATAATCAAATTTGGAAAAATAAATCATTACAAATTTTTAGAAGTTGTATTGAGTTAGTTGAAGAGCAAGATTTACTAACAGAATTTGGTATTTGTCATGGGACTTCCGGTATTGCAATGATATTTAGAAGAATATATCTTGAAACAGAAGAATTATTATTTAAGTCAGGATATGAATTATGGTTTGATAAGACAATAAAAAAAATAAATGAATGGGCTATAGAGAATAGAGAGCGATCAGAAAAGAAAGACTTTTCACTGTTAACAGGATTATCTGGAATATTATTAGTAATAATGTCTATAGTATATAATGATAATCAGAAATGGGATTCTTTATTTTTATTATCATAAAATATTAAATATAATGTTTACAAATAAAATTATTCATCAAGTTTGGGAGGGTTACTCGGAAAAGTATATCCCAATTCGTTTAAAAATTCTTTCACAAACTTGGATAGAAAATAATCCGGATTGGGAATATCATTTATGGACAGGTAAAGAAATGAGAGAGCTTGTGATAAGTAGTTTTCCTGAATATGAAAACTTGTATAATTCATTACCAAGAGATGTCCAAAGATGGGATATTATACGTTATATGATTTTGTATAAATATGGGGGCATTTATACTGATTTAGACACAGAATGCTTTAAACCAATAAATCAGTTAGTGAATGATATATCATTGGGATTCGGAGAAGAACCTCCCATTGAAAAACTAATGCCAATACGGATAGGTAATGCTTTTTTAGTATCAGAAAAAGGAAATAAAGGGTGGATTTATATTATTGAAAATATAAAAAAGAATTTAGATGTATCTAAATCTTCCATTAAGAGTGTTATGGACTCAACAGGACCTAATATGATAAATAATATATTCCCATATATCAAAAAGAATTTTTGTGCAAAATCAATATCATATAAACTGGTTACTCCAGTTAGCAAATATGATGTTAATGATTTTATTTATCATAATTCCATAAAAAAATTTAATGAGAAAATTAAAGAAGCATATTGTGCACATTATTTTTTTGGAAGTTGGGATAAAAAAATTTCTTTATATTAACAGTTTAAAAACAATATCATTATGAGGGGAAAAGTTTTTATTTATTTATCTGCTTTATTTATATGTATATTTATTTTTTCTTGCAAATGCAATAAAAACACAGATGATTTAGAAAAAATCTCTATTGAAAATGCATATCATAAAGCTACATCTATTTTTGCATCTGATTATTTTGATGATATTCGTTATGTAATATTAGAGACAACAGAAGAATCGTTAATTGGTAATAATCCAAATGTATACCTAGCCAAAGATAAAATTATCATAATCTCTGATAAACAATGTTCTACATTTGATAAAAATACAGGTAAGTTTATATGTAATATTGGTCATATTGGTAATGATCCAGAAGGAAGTATAAGTCTTTTAGGTTGGTTTAATGAAGCTTCATCGCAAATATATTTTCCCAAGGGGAATCGTAGAAATGTTATCTATAATTGTGATGGTATATTTATTGGAAATCAAAGTGATCCAGATTTTACAGATGGTTTTTATGGTGTTGATAATTATGATTATTTCGATTCTGAAAAACTAGTTATGCACCTACCTGCAACAGCAAATAAACCAGATAGAATATATATTTATAAAGATACCACAGTTGTATCCTATTTTCCATCTATGGGGGATGATAAAAGTAAATTGTCAGCTCATATGGATAATATACAAGATATAAAAACTTTCAATTTACCAAATACAGAAAGAGAAGTCATAAATATAACCTATAAAGATGGATTACAGAGTGGATTTATACCTTCAGAACAAGTATTTTGGCATCATGATAAAAAATTATACTTTAGAGAATTATTTAATGATACAATTTATGAAGTTGGCCTAACTGGATTGAAGCCCGTGAAGTGTTTTGACTTTGGCTCACTAAAATGGGAAAGAGATGAAAGATATAATGCAAAAAATAAAAATACTATTTATCCTTTGGATATATTTGAGAATGAAAACGTTTTATGGTTGCGCTTTGTTGTAAATCTTTATCATAAAGAAGATGTGGAGGTCTATAATGCGATTTATGATAAGAAAAAAGGAGTGACAACAATAAGTCCGTTTAAGGAAGGTCTTAAAGATGATTTGAATAATTTTATTCCTTTACAACCTTCTAGTTCTACTTCAACAGGTGAATTTGTCCAGATTGCTTCTGTAGAAGATATTAAAATGTGGTTTGACAAACATCCAGAACAAAAAGATTATCCAAGTGAAATATCAAAGCTTAGGTATTTGTCGGAAGAAGATAATCCGGTTGTAATTATATTAAAATGAATTATTTGTGATTCATTTTAAGAAAAAAAACACGAAGCTTGTTGTTATTTTTGCATTGAGTATTGATTAATTAAATTCATCGGACACATGAAATGCTTTTTTTTAAAATATGATTCTAACTTGATAGATTTAGCCTGGACAAGGCATTATCAAAGTACAAAGAGCTGTCACTGGGTGATATGCAAGCGGCTTACTCGGGGCTACTGTCGGCGCTCCATGCCTGCATCAATTACAGGGAGATCGATTATTATCCGCAAAAAATGGCCTCCATCCGCAAGCAGATAGCGTTGTATAAGGCTTACTATAACGAGACCGAACGGCAGCGCAAGACCCTCTCGGAGCAATTCGCCTTGGCGGAACGACAATACGCCCGGGATTCATTATTGTATAGCCGGTCCGTGATTTCCTCCTACGAGCATGAGACCGCACGGGCTTCCCTGCTGCAAAGCCGTTATTCGCTGGAAGGGGCGGCAGCCTCGGCCGAGAACCTCCGGATACAGATCGGGGAGCAAGAGCAATCCTTGCTGGATCTGACGTTGGAGCGGAGCGAGAAAGAATTCACGCTACAACAGGAATTACAGACCGCCCGGGAGCAGTTGCTGAACAGCATGAACGAGTGGAGGTTGCGTTATTGCCTGATCGCCCCGATAGAAGGTGCCGTGACCTTCACCAAGTACTGGAACGAGAACCAGTATATCCCGTCAGGAGAGGTGGCTTTCACCGTCGTGCCGCAAGGCGAGAGCCGGCTGGTGGGGAAGGTGCGCATACCGATAGCACGCTCGGGAAAAGTCCGGAGAGGCCAGCGGGCGATCGTCCGTTTCTCCAATTTCCCGGATCAGGAGTTTGGCGTGGTAAACGGCGTGGTATCGAATATCTCGTTGGTCCCTACCGACGAGTACTATACGGCGGATATCGATTTTCCCGAGGGCCTGAGAACCAATTACGGTATCGAACTGCCCGTCTCGCCCGAGACGCAAGCCTCTGCGGAGATCGTAACGGAAGAATTACGCCTGATCGAACGATTCTTCCTCCCGATCAAACGGATCGTGAAGGAAGGATTTTAGTGTAAAACACAAGTATTAAAAAGAGTTGTTTTCATATTAAAATAACAATAATATATAATAAAATATTATTCTACCGTTATGAAAAAAAGCCACCGCCATAGTGCCAAAAATGACGGTAGCTTTGATAAAACTCATGACCTTGTTGCAGCAAGGTTTTAAAGTATGAGCATTTACAATTGACTCTACGGATGCCAAACAAGGGCGTCCGTTTTTATTTGGAGTTTAATCCCCCTTCTTATGAATATGGGGCTTCAAAGATGGTGTATTCCCTGGAGTCTGTTTGTTGTCTCTTTGACGACGGTCAGGTTTTCCCGTAGATTTTGCAATCCTTTTTGGTCCTGGTTTGATACCCATAACAATCTTTTATAAGTAAAACATATTATCATCACGTATTCTCATTTACTGGTGAGACATCTATAAGAGCCAGCCGTATATCATTTCTAATTTATCAGCAAACGGATGCCTATGACACTAATCAATATAATGCGAATAGTATGCCAAAGTTTATAATTCATGATTTGCAAGGTTGTAGTGTCAGAAAAACTGACAAGAATACATTTTTACAAGGTTATATTTCACTAACATAACTTAATATAATTTTGCGCTTATTTACAAAGGTTATACTGTAAGATTGTATATAGTTACCAAATTTTTTTTGGATATGTGGAAGATATAATAGATACATCTCTGATATCGTTCTTCTGCCAATCACCGAAAGCAGGGTACACTTTCATGAAGAGATAAACCATACGAGTAGGCTTTCTCATTATTGTTACAACCGATCATATCAAAATTCAAATATCCTTTCACATTCCTTATCTCCGGTAATACGACTTTATTTAAACTTTGATTAATGTGTACAATACTTTGGCAATTTTTCACCGAAATATTAATTAAGTCATTCGCTTACTTTTGCATTTCATGCGTTAAACAATCGGTGTGGCCTGTATACGGCGACACTTCTTCATCGTTATTTTTCATATAATAAAGACACTTGGCTGTAACTTGCCATTTACGGAATCCAGAAACCTCTGCCGAGCAAAAAGCCGGACTCGGATCGGAGGAAAGAAGCCGGGGGAGGCAGCCCATAAAAAGGGCAATCCGATACAATCAAGAAATTAACCTGCTATACCCTTGTACGAATGAAATAATCCATCATAGACACTACATACCTAAGCAATGGTATCAATACACCGATTACATATATCATAGCGTACCCCAAAAGGACAAAAGGTAATGTTCTACGATAAAGACATGCAACAGCGAGCAATATAAACGAAAAAGAAAAGCCATAAACTCCTATTTGAAAACCGGGTATCAATTCATAAACAGGTACGGGTTCCGGATGAAGCATGGCTCCGGCCACAATAGAATAAAGGCTGGTCAATAATATAAGCAGCGTATATAAGCAACTCTTAAGAATCCTGGGATCATTCCTTTTACAATAGAGAATCGTTCGGATATCACTTCTAAGAAACTCAATGCCCAGTAAAAGAGCCACCATAACGCCTGTATCAAAAGCAGAAAATATATTCATTCCGATCACCTTTGGCGCGAAGATATGTATTTATTCTGAAAAGCCACGTCCTTGCGTATTTTACGATGTCGCATCGATAGTCTGGGAAGCATTTTTTTGGTTCTTTTTTGGGGTAACTGCCAAAAAAGAACCCCGAAGCCGAAATTCCGGGCAGACGGGATTTCTCCCGTCCACCTTTACCTCTTTTGCAATCTTCCCTCGTCCGCATAGCTATAATAGTTATTGCCTGCCACAATCACATGGTCTAACAGACGGATGTCTAATGTTTCAGCGGCTTTTTTAACCGCTTCCGTCAAACGGTCATCCGCACCGCTGGGCTTGCGTGCCCCTGACGGATGGTTATGCACCATGATAAAAGATACGGCGTTATAATACAATGCCTGCTTCATGATAACCCGTATATCCACAGGGGCGGTATTTATCCCACCGCATGAGATACGGACTTTACGGATGAGTTTGGACGAACTGTTCAGCAACAGCACCCACATCTCTTCAGTAGTTATATCGGACAAAACAGGATGCATCATTTTATAAACATTATTGCTGGATAAAAGCGCAGGACTTTCAACTTGCCCTTCTTTCAGCCGTTTATATAGCTCAATCGCCGCATAAGCGACTTTTTTACGGCTGGGTGTCAGTGTTTCCAGTACATCAGACAAAAACAACCCGTCCATTTCCATCTGTTCATACTTATATTCTTCACGTTTCAGTTTCTCACTGTTCGTCAAGGTATAAATCAACTCGCTGTTTTCCATCACCCGATAAACGTCATTCACCTCAAATACGGTTCTCTTCGTTTTCATACTGCCAAAAATTAAAAGATTAATACTCGCAAACATCGCTTGTCGCCCCAACCATAAATTTTTCCTCAACTGATTGGGAACAGTGCATTGAAGAGAAAGCGGGAAAGACGGATCAGAACGGGATTGAACTGGTAAATACTACCTCCCGGAATGGGAGGATGGAGATTTGGCTTTTCAATATCGGGCGTTCCGTCCACGCCTACCTTCGCAACGTTCCTATCAGTTCAAGAAAAAATCATCATACCTCTCTTCCGGCATAGCCGGAGCGTAGAGCGTTAGGGATAGCAGGGAAAAGCCCGGAGGGTAACGAGGACTTGCAACGAATAGTCCGGCCAGAAGGGAACGCCCTGAAAAACCAATTGGGATACAAAAGAACAGAACCGCCTTCCAATCATATAAAAAAACGTGAAAATCAACACATACTTCCGAAAAATCTTTTTCCGAAAGTATGTATAGGGCATGTGAAGGGAAAATAAATTTTCCCGGTCATTTCTTTGGGGATATTTAAAGGGGTTAGGAGTTTAGGTCTTTATTATGTATTTTGGTGGATGGTTTTACACAGCCAATGCCTTTTATTCAAAAACTTCTCTATTTTATTTCACTGATATACTGACATATAAAAAACAGCTATTACCTATTCCTTTCATCAACGGGTGGACGGTTTTACACAGCTGACCAGTGAAACCGGACATTTTTACACAACTAAAGCAAAAGGAGTGGACGGTTCTACACAGCTGGATTGTCCATATTCACCGCCCCGTCCGTTTCCGGGGATATAAACTCTTCAGGAGCAGGAGCAACTTCCGTTCCATTGGCACTCTCCAACTCTTCCTGTGCCCATCCTTCCGGAAACCTGCCGAATACAGCCACGAAATCACTGATATATATTTGTTTTTTCTTTTCTACGCTTTCCGGGGAGTTTGCCCATAAAAGGAACTCTTTATACAGTCCGGCATCTTCCTCCACCTCTTTGATCTTCTTCCTCCTGACAGCCATATCCGTGTCCGGGTAGGCAATCTCGACATACAGCCCAAGCAGGTTCTTATAGAATTTCTTCACTACGACAGCATATTGTCCTTCATCAAAATAGTGCAGCGTATGCCTAGGAAACGAGAACAACACGGTATATACCCATCTCTCATGATCGCCTTTCACAAAAGAGAAATTGAAATTGGTATATTTCAGGTAAGTATTCATCTTTTTCAGTATCGAGGCGACCTTCTTTTTCCGGTCTTTGGGTTCGGCAATCTCTATGCCGAGCTTTTTAGCCAGTTGATCGACTGTCAGCACATAAAAAGGAGCCTCATTCTTGGCGGTCTTATACTTGATCAGGTAAACCATCTTGGAAAGCTCCAGATAGAAATAGCGGTAACGGCTGGGCAGGCTGCGGTAATCCTGAAGCTCCAAGAGGTTATAGAGCGAGAACATGAAATTTTTTATCTCCGGGCTTACCACTGCCGAGTACAGCCTTTTCGTTGACTTCTTCGTCTTGAAATCGGTCATTATGTCGAAACGTTTCAGGATCTGCACGAAATTATAGGATGTACGGCCATCCTCGCCAATGGTCGGATAGCAGAGGTTCTCCAATCCCAGTTTATAGAGAGCCGCCTCAAAAACCGTCTCGATAGGATGGCTGATTCTCTGTCCTGCCGTGCCAGTACATACATATTCCGGCTACATATTCTTTCCGAACATGGCCGCAAGCTGCCGGCTATCCAGCTTGCGCTGCAAGTTGGTACGGTCATACCCCATCTTACGGCAAAAGTCTTCTACGGAGAACCAGGAAGTCCCGAACAAGTCTTTGAGGTGATAGCTGCCCAGGTATATGATCAGATCGAGCATGACGTTTCCACCTGCCTCATACAACCGTTCAATCAGCACGGAATTATACCTGGGGACACGGATCAGTTCTTTTGCCATGATAAAACTTACAAAATTGTACTAATACACTAAAATACTAAAAGTAGTAAATACTACATTCCAGGGAACAAACCTCTATTCTTTTTAAAATCAATCCAGAAAAGCCATAAAATCCTTGTATAAACGA
>CAUHML010000033.1 GCA_959606905.1 uncultured Bacteroides sp.
GAAATCCTAGAGATTCGGTTCAGAGCAACCCCACCTTTAAAAATAGATTCATTCCTGTCTCAGAAAGGAATGAAACAAATTCTTTTATAAATGCCATATTTTAGTTTTAATGTAAATATTATTACAGTAATAGATGCAATAGAAACAAATGGCGTTACCAAAAAAATGTCAATAAAACTCCTATGTATTTCTGATAGATAACACTGTTTTGTAAAGCACTGTTATCCAGTCGGTTACTATTCGGGGCTTTCCTTTAAAACCAACGCCCCGTTTCTCACCGAGAAACAACCTGTTCGACACCGAGAAACGAAGTGTTTCTCACCGAGAAACGAATTAACTGATAAAGTCCTAAACTTATAATTAAGGAAATTGTTAGTCTCTTTTATTTTTGACACTTCTATCGTAGGAATGCATATGTTGAAATATATTTCAATGATAATCTTATCATGTCCAAAATATAATGATATGGAATAAATTTATAACCATACATGAAACGAACCGTTTTGGGTATAGCAATTATGCCCCAAAATTGTCAAATTAAGCCACTTCTTTTTTGCCTTCTACAACATATCAAACTCCCCAATATGCAGTATAATGCAAAAAGCCAGTCGTAACATACCATGAACCAATTTTCTATACTTTTATAAAAATATAATAAACATCGAATGATATTCACTCAAACAAAAGCACACATTTTAAATACAAATATTATCATTTTTCTTGTTTATATCAGCTAATAATAATACATTTGCATATATTCAAACCAATATAATACAATTATGAATAAAATTACCATTTTTTCATTAACATTACTTTTCGCTCTAATTTTACCTTTATTTGCAAATGCACAGGTAACAGTGAAAGGTATTGTAACTGACGAAAGTGGGGTACCATTAGTAGGCGTATCCGTCCGCTATAAGGAGCTCCCCCAAGTCGGTGTTACCACAGATATTGATGGTAAGTTTTCCATCAAAGAGATGAAAGAAGGCAAGACACTTGTTTTTTCTTACATTGGCATGAAAAATGTAGAGCACTTATTGAAAGGAGCAACACCTTTTATCAAAATTAAAATGGAATCTGCAACAAGTGAACTGGATCAAGTTGTCGTTACAGGTTATACCCAAACTACTTTTAAGAAAATGACTGGTTCTGTCGGAATTATCTCGGCCGACCAGTTAAAAGACCAAGCCCAACCAACGGTAGACGCCCTCATGCAAGGTAAAATAGCAGGAGTGGCCGTATCAGCCATATCCGGACAACCTGGTAGTACACAAAAAATACGAATCAGAGGTACCAATACAATCACCGGAGATGGTGAGCCACTATGGGTTATCGACGGAGTTCCCATGCAAAGTGGAAGTACCGATATGCCTACCAGTGCTGAAATAAAATCCGGTCAATTTGACGACTTGTTCATGAATGGTGTCGCTGGCATCAATCCCAGCGACATAGAAAGTATTACTATTTTGAAAGATGCTTCAGCCGCTGCTATTTATGGTTCGCGAGCAGCCGGTGGGGTAATTGTTGTCACCACCAAAAAAGGCAAATCAGGAAAAGCCCAAATAAACTATTCAGGCAATGTATCAGTCACTTTACCACCCCAACGGAACTACTCTTTGATGAATTCACAAGAGAAGCTTGCCTATGAACAGGGATTATGGGATGAATTCTCTGCTCCTGGATTTGAAGCCGGGGCAAATGACTATCCGGTGGTAGGAGTAGTAGGCATCATTCGTGCTGGTAGGGGAAAGTTTGCCGGATGGAGCAAAGAACAACAAGATACGTATATCGAAGAATTAGGTAAAACGAATACCGATTGGTACGATGAACTGTTTCGCAACAGTGTTTCTACCACCCACAACCTATCCATTAATGGTGGTGGAGACAAATACACCTATTATACTTCACTAGCATATACCCGCAACGCTGGTTTATTGAAAAATAATGATTACGACCGTTATAACCTGACAGCTAATCTATCAATGCACCCCAGCCAGAAAGTCAAGATTGACTTTGGGGCATCCATGTCTTATCAATATTCAAAGTCCCCGGCACTGAATAGTCTCGATCCTTTCCAATATGCTTATTTTGCCAATCCATACGAAAGTCCGTATAACGAAGACGGCAGTTACCGGGCAGATGAAACATATTATGCACTAGGAGAATATAACAATAAAAAGACTAGTTCCAAGATTATACCTGATTGTGGATTTAATGTACTTCGCGAAATGGACGAAACTTCTTCACGCACTAAGAA
Source organism: uncultured Bacteroides sp. (assembly GCA_959606905.1). The sequence goes on from CAUHML010000033.1 coordinate 2,258, forward strand.
TATAAAAACAATGGTTCGTGCAGGAATTGATTACAGCATTATCAACCATTTGCGTTTTGTGGGTCTGGCTTCATATACTTATTCCACCAACCGTCTAAAGGAAATATATGGTAAAAACACAAAAGCAGCTTTAGACAACCGTCTCTCTATCGATAACAATACTAATAAGGAATATGCTTCTATCTTGCAACGCAATGTAGATAATGAGAGCTATATGGTCCGCGGGCATTTTGCTTATGATGATTCTTTTGGAGACCACTCTGTCTCCCTTATAGCCGGTGCCGAATTCCGCGGAAGTAAATCAGACGGTTTGTACAGCAAACGATACGGTTACGACGAAATCACCGGAAATGCCATAACCCCACTTCCTGATGACCCGACAGGAGTAGGCTACGAGAAGCTGAAAGCCTATCTCGCTGCTATTGATGGCTCGAACGGAGAAACATGGAGCGAACAACGCTTTGTCTCTTTCTATGCATCTGCTGACTATTACTACAAAAACAAATATGTACTGAATGTCTCTTTCCGTACTGACGGTAGTTCTAATTTTGGTAGTGACAAACAATTTAATCCTAACTGGGCAGCCGGCGCAGCGTGGAATGTTAGTGAAGAAGATTTCATGGCTTCGCTGAAACCCGTACTGAACAGATTAACACTCCGTATAGCAACCGGATTTACTGGTAACATCAACCGTAGTGTCAGCCCACAAATGATTATCAGTTACTACGATGACTACCGGAATATTTCCAACAATATTTATCATATAGGAAAAGTAGTTAGTCCACCGAATCCCAATCTACGTTGGGAAAAGACGCAAGACGTGAAAGTGGCTCTTGATTTCGGAATGTTTAACGACCGCTTGACAGGTATAGTGGAAGGATACTACCGGAAAAGTAAAGATATTGTAACAGGTGTGCAAGTACTAAGCAGCACAGGATTCACCCAACAGAAATACAATACTGCCAATATTGACAACAAAGGTATCGAAGCTACCCTGAATGGAACTCCTGTTAAAACAAAAGATTTCAGTCTGTCTCTTTCTGCCAACATAGCTTACAACAAGAATAAAGTGACCAAATATAAAGCTTCCTATAGCAGCATGGGATATAATAACTTATGGGAGGGCTATCCTGTAGACGCCATCTATAGTGGGAGATACACAGGTATTGACCCCGAAACAGGATTATATACATACCAGCTGCGTCCCGATGCTGAAATACACACAGCTACCGACTTGAATAAGCCCGATAATTACCGGTATTATCTAGGCACGAGTGAAGCTCCCGTAACCGGAGGATTTAATGTAACCGCCGAATATAAAGGTATTCGCCTTAGCGTAAACGGAACTTTTGCCACAGGAGCCAAAAATTTTGAATTCATCAAGTCGCCAACTTCAGCTAACACCGTAAGCGGTAATGGGGTATTTAATTACACAGAACGTGAACAAGTCTTCCAAAATGATTTGTTCGCACACCATCTGAATGTTCCGAAAGTAGCAGCCGACCGTTGGACGCCCAATAATACAAATGGCACTTATCCGCGCGTATGGAATCCGTTCGGTGAGGTTTACGGATTTGGCTATTATAACCCTATGCACAAAGAAATCACGCATGGAGCTTTCCTTACCAACTTATCTTATGCCAGAATTAAGAGCATCATTTTAGGATATACGCTACCTAAGAAGTTAATAAGTAATTCGGCTCTCTCCAATGTAGATTTCTCTTTGTCACTGAACAACTTCTTCACATTCACCAGCTATTCAGGCATGGATCCTGAAACCCCCGGTGCTACTTATCCGATAAGCCGTTCTGTGATGTTTAGCGTAAATGTTGGATTTTAAATAACAATAAACGATGAAAAATAAACTATTCATATCTATCTATTGTGGTCTGATGATATTGTTGGCTTCCTGCAACAATTACTTAGACGTAAAGCCCAAAGGAAAGATAATTCCTGAAACAGCTGAAGATTTTTCGACCATTATCCATTATTGGTTGGATCAGATAGAAAAAGGAAGAGATGACGTTATCATTCCCAATCCAGAAGTAATGACAACTTTAGAGATGTTTGCCGATGACTTGAATGCAACGCTTGCCAGCAATTTCGGCTATACGAGCATTTATGTGGGAAGTGCCATTAACAAAAATCAGGCCACTTACAAAACACTCTACTCTGTTATCAAAGACTGTAATATGGTTATCGGCAACATGGATGATACGGAATCCGATTTAGCTAGAACCCTATTGGGAACAGCCTGGAGCATTCGTTCTATTTGCTATTATAACCTTATGCAGCGCTACTGTGAGCCATACCAGCCGGAGACGGCAAAAGAGACTCTCGGACTTCCACTTGTCGACGATTTTGATATGGAAGCAAAGCCTGCACGCGCCAATCTGAAAGAAACTGCTGAATTTATAGAAGAAGGATTCCGGAAAGCCCTCTCATATAATGTGTCTAATGAAGACTTTATCTTTACTTCATCCGTGACAAAAGCCTACTTCGCACGTTTCTTCTTTTGGACACAGAACTGGAGTAGTGCCATTACCTATGCCAAAGAAGTATTGGAAAAATACCCGATGCTGGAAGCTGACGAATATGTAGAAGCCATTAACCAGAAACAAGCAAAAGCACACAATGTCATTATCCGTTCATTCACCATGGATGATGATATAGGAACCATGAGTTACGCAACTGCACAAGCCGATATAAAATCAAGACCTGTCGACAGAAATTTGGTTGATTTATTTGCGGCCACCGACAATGACGTACGTCGCAAATGCAACTATGATTCCAAACGGATTGTCAATAAAATCATCACCACCAAGTTTCGTAGTGAAGAACTTTGCCTGATTATAGCCGAAGCCCACGCACATCTGAATCAGGAAACAGACGCACTAGGTTATCTTAACCAGCTTCGTTCCAAACGAATCACTCAGGATTATATAGCCTACACGATTGACAATCTCCCAGAAGTTTTCCAACAAAATATAAAAACCGACGCCACTGGGATCCCTTTGACAAAATTGATGTCAGCCATCCTCTGTGAACGCCGTAAAGAATTGTTTGTTGAAGGCGACCGCTGGTTTGAATTAAAACGCAACGGACGTCCGGAATTTTGGGTCGCTGCCAAAGGAAAGAAATTTATCACAGAAAAGTATCTGTATACTTTTCCTATTCCCAAAGCAGACATCAGATTATTTCCTGATTTGCTCATTCAAAATCCAGGCTACATAGAATAATTTATCCATAAAAAACAGAAACAGTTATGAAAAAGATACTATATATCCTATGTTTCATTCTCACAGGTTCTTCCGCTTTCTTGGTTTCATGTGATAAACCGGAAGAACTGACCCCAAAAGTAGATAATACATCAGAAGATTATTTACTTCCCACCGGAAATATCCTGAATGCACAAGACCGTGAAGAAGTACAAGCATTATGGGATGAATACAACAATGCCATTAACCAATAAAAAGGGATTAAAATGAAAACAAAAATCAAAATAACAGGCTCCTTCCTGCTAATGATTATACTAATCATAGTGTCGGCAGCTTGCAGTGATGACGACTCGTCGGGTGCAAAGTTATCTTTTAGTCGCTCCATATACATATTACCTTCTAACGGTAGCCTGGAAGTGGAATTGAGAGCTTCTGTAGCACCTGAAACAGACTTAAGCATTCCTGTCATCATTGAAGGTACTGCCATATTGGATGAAGACTATGAAATTTCTGCTAACGGGTTCATGATAAAAGCCGGAGAAACAAGTGCCACTTTAACCATTACTCCCAAAAACAACCTGACTGCCAACCGTGAAATCCGCCTTTCCATCAACCCGGTTTCCGGATATGCGCTCGGTGACAAGAAAATAGCGATTATCCCCGTTGAAGTGAAAGAGCACATTATGTATACTTTCAAGCCTGTGATCTATCGTCTGTTAAGTGAAATAGACATTAGAATCGAAGTGGAAGGAGAAAATAGCGGCAGCAGTTTCAGGGCAACAACAGACATCGTGTTGCCGATAGAAATAGACCCGTCCAGTACAGCCATATTGAACGAAGATTTTGAACTTGAAAACGGAATAACTTCCGTCACCATTCCAAAAGGTTCTTACTACACACGTTTTAAGATAAAAATAAAAGAAGGAGCAGAAGATTATACAGGAAAAAACGCTATCCTTAAACTAGGTACACCAGTTGACAACTCCGAACTCTACTATCCGGGCTCATTTGTATCCTATAATATAAAACTGGATCAGTTAAAGTTTACTGACATGCTGGGCAAATGGAAACCTGTAGAGATTAAAGATAAAGACAACTATGTATATATTGGTATGCCTGACGAAGACTGGGTAAATAGTCTGCCGGAAAACAATGGAGCGAATGACTACCTGGAATTTGTACATCAAGAAGATGGTACAGATAAAATAATCCCATACCTGACGGGAGATTTAAAGAACTTCTTTTGCAATCCTCAAGGACACACTGTTGTTTTCGACCATATAGAGAAAGGCATCTATAACTGGATAGCTGACGAAGAATATGACGCTCCTTATTTCATCACCTCGCAAGTGAATCGTTGTTTCTCAAAGAGAAAAACAGAGCTTGGAAATGCATTTATAGGATTGGATAAGATAGATGATAATAATATCATCATTTACTTTCACGATTTTATACCAACTGATTTCTTCAGCTCAACGTTTGAAGAGTACGGTCATTATTTCGATGCGAGTTTCTTTGGTATAACCTACGCATTCACAAGGGTAGTAGAATAAACAAAACAGAAGAAAAACTTCATTAAAAATATAAGCCAATTAATTCATCTTATCACGAATTAATTGGCTTTTTTATATCTAATCATTTTATAGATTATATCTATTTCCGCAGTGCCTTCTCAATCGTAAACAATCGGTAATCATACTCCTCTTGCATTTCCCGGTTAGGTGCTACTGATTTCGCTCTCGTAAACTCACTTTTCAAATCCAACAGACAGCCATACCAGAATGGAGCCCGTTCAGGAGCAGAAGAATAAGGAATGCTCTCAATTGCCGTCATCCCCCGGTAAGGACAGACAGTCTGAATAGTCAGTTTAGAAGAAGCATTAGCTGTCTCATCTTTCCCTTTCGGCACATTTACATTCGACCAAGAAATGACAAAACTCAGCAATTGTCCCTGTAAGAAACGTTTCCAGTCGTCAGGCTCCTTTCCTGCCCTTGTTTCCTTGAAAAGATGATTCTTCAAATCTTCAACAGCCTGCTGTTGCGTATAAGGGTCACTCGATTTGCTTTCGCTAAGCCAAAGGTTATTGAGCTGTATTAATAGCAAATTGGCGAAAAACTTCTGTGAATAGTCAGCAGCGCTACCTGTCAGCGCACAATGATTCAACAGTTCCCGATTGTCCAACCAGTTCATTTGACTGATAGCTTCCATCATCCACTGGTACGAACGACGTTGCAACTCTTTGGATACCGGTTGATAAGAAGGGTAACTATCCCCTTGATAACTGTCATTCAAATAGATTCCACCAACTTGCTGCAATACATGCTTCACGTATTCATCCGCCTGATTGATAATTTCTCCATATAGTGAGGCTCGTTTTTCATAGTTGAAATCTTCCTTGTCTAACCATTGGTTTGCATTCGCCACTACTTTACCCAAATTCTCAAAAGCAATGGTTGCCGCACGAATAGCATCATTTCCCAAATCCATCTCCATTCCGCGAGGATCATAATAAGCTTTCCTGCTCTGCGGACGTTTAAAAAGCAATAATGGGTTCTGATTCCGTTCAGAAACCAGTTTCCGCAGATCCGGCAATTCTTCTTGCGGTGTTTTCTTATTCATAGGCTGATAAAGATAACGAATCGCCCAATGGTCATATTCTCCCAGTACTTGTTGCGTCAAAGGTATATCAGTACTATAATTATCAACCGAAAGTAAATAGTTCATCGGCAACTTATCCATGACTGACGCAGACAACCCATGTTGTTTTACAAACTCTTTCGATTGGAGCGAATCAACCGGATAAGCAATAGATCCTGCCATATTATCCGTCAACCCCAAACAATGCCCCCAATGCCTCAACAACAACGAAGTCAATGCTTCTTCCACCAAATCTTCATCCGGCATCAATGTACGGGCTTTCTCGTTAAAGGAAGCTGTCTGCAAGAAATAATTCAGCTGAATTTTCGAAGCTAAATTATGAGGGATATAAATATTGGCACTTATTATTTCTCCTGTCAACGGATCACTCCAATAATTATCCGTAATCTGACCGGAAGGTGAAACGACATACCGGATACAAGACTTAGTAATACTGTTGGCATCAAATCCTATATCTTTAGGGTAAGGTTTCACATCTAACGCATTAGAAAAACCTATTTTCTGAAAGCTTTTGTTCCATATCTCAGCGCTACGATACACACACTTCTGCCATTTTTCAGGCAACAGCGTATCCACATAGAAAACAACAGGTTTATCAACAGCCAGGTTCCAGCGATTCACCCAATACTGTATGTTGCTGCCTTGCTCCTTATCCGAAAAATTCACCTTGCCGCTCCATAAAGTTCCGATACGAGGATCAGCCAAACGAGGACAATAATCCCCATCTTCCGGTAATAACATAAAAGTACGCTTCACAACTGCGCTGAAGGGAATATTTTCTGCTATCGGAAAAATACCGAATAATGACATCGCTAATTCATAGCTCATATAGCATGAAATAGATACATTATCTGGATAAGAAGCTATTCCGGATATCATTGATTGTTTCTGTTTGAAAGAGGCTTTACGCTTCACCCAGCCCCCCATCGTATTGTATGCTTTCGGATCAATCGGATTCATGTATTTATCATCCTGAAAAACATAAGATGTAACGTCAATCACCAAAGCGCTGTCCGGAGAATAAGCCTTTATAGAAAACTGATTTAAAATGACATCACTGAAACTTTTTTTCAGCGCATCTCCGATACGGGAATCTTGTTCTGTCACCGGACGGTCCGCTACCTGATATAACCTAACCAAAGAATCGGACCGGCAGAATTTCACTTGTAAAGGTGCAACAGGGCAAAAGCCAACAGATGATTCCTGAGGGTTACTTAGTTTATCGACTACACCTCCCATCAGCAAACGTTTACCCAACACATCTCTGGGTATTTCCATATATACTTTATCGTCTACCCAATAAAGATTCATCAGTCCTTTAGTTTCGACGCTATTCGGTTTATCCTTCAACAGTTTTTCGTATGCGCTTTTGGGTTTAACCTGCTCTATTTTCCCTTTTTTCTTTTTTTTGGCAACAGCCTCCAAAGGAGAAAAGACAAACACACCAAATACTGATAAAAAGAGCAAAAAGATATATTTATTCTTCATAATCATCTGTTTAATGCATTATTCATTTGATGAAGCAATAACTGATAATGAAGCCGCGTATCTTTATCAACATGTTGCTTCCGGCTGTTTAATAAATTACGTATGCGCAGGAAATAACCATAACACATACTATCCTGGTTTTTGGGAATAAAATACTCTGCCATTGGTTCGTCAAATCCAGCCACTGGATTAAACATACGCCCCAGATCGGACGCACAACAACATCCTTTATGCCCTACACCTGTTTTATGATGAAAAGCAGCTAACTGCCCCCATGCATCTTCTTCACTTTTCAATGATTTAGTATCTTTACTCAATCGGATTCCGGCAGTCGAAGCCAGGTGTTTGATAAACAAATTCTGCAGTTTCATTTGAGCAGCACTTAATTTACGTCCTTGTATAGTAGGATTCCATATATATGTATAAATATCATTCATACATTCATCAACATCATATCCTTCTTCTTTACCGGCTTTTAATGCCGAGAATTCTACCCGGGCAGGAGCTTTCATCAATAATTTCATCATTACATCCCGCAAAGCCTCCGATGGCTTCCCTATCATAGGCAGTACCTTCAGCACATTTTCATCATCCAGCCAATCCAAGGTCGCCAATTGCTCCAAAAAGTAATTCATTGCCTCTTTCTGCTTCTCTTTAGGTTCAACCTGCAAGGCTTCCACCTTATCACCAACCAATTTTTCATGCAAATAGATTCCTCCTATATTATGATATACATGCAACATATAAGTCAGATATTGCATGATTATACCATCGTAAATATCCGACCGATGTGTATAATCCACATCTTCTTCTCCTAGCCATTGATTCAGATTAGCCAGAATGTATTTCAGATTTTTCACTCCATATCGGGTTGCTTTCACTGCATCATCACCCAAATCTTCCGTTTGAGAACGAGGGTCGAGTATATCCGACTGCTGCTTGCCATACCGATATACAGGATTATCTGATAAATCCGTAATCCACTTCGAAGTGATGGCATATTCCTCTTCCGGAGTTTTAGCTTCCGGCACAGGTGTATAATTCCAGCGAATCAGATAATCGTCATACAAACCAAAATATGGCGGCATCATACGTACTCCCCGTTCCATATCACCAGGTTGTGCCACATAATTAAAACGCGCGTAATCCATAATGGAAGTGGTAGTACCATGCTTCTGCGTAAATGAAGGAGAACGGAGCGAATCTACGGGAATTACGGAAGAAGCACTCATATTATGCATAAATCCCAAACAATGACCCACTTCGTGAGAAACGACATAACGTAAAGCATCGTCCATCACCTCTCTTGGAATTACTTTATGACGTACACGCTTATCGGCTTGAGCAGTTTGAATAAACAGCCAATTATTCAACAATTTTATGACGTTATGGTACAGATATACCGAAGCATTCAATATTTCTCCACTACGAGGGTCAACCCACGATGGTCCCATTGCATTCTCAATCCCTATCGGAGCATAACGGATACATGAATATTTCAAATTATCCGCATCAAATTCCGGATCGTCTTTCGGAAATTCTTTAGCCTGGATAGCTTGTGTAAAACCGATTTTTTCAAATGGCTCATTCCATTGATTGACAGCTTCAAATATAGATGCTTTCCAACTTTCAGGAAAACAACTGTCTACGTAGAATACAATCGGTTTAATAGGAGTCACTTTCTTCCCTTCAATATAACCTCTCAAATCTGAAGGTTCCAAACGCCAACGATTTGCATAATAGATAGAACGAGTTGTCTGTTTAGCAGCTGAATATTCATTTTTCATTGTAGGAAAAATGCCAATTCTGCTATCCATCAATCGGGGACGATAAGGAATCGTATCCAATAATATAATCGAACGGGTTACCTTTGCGGTCAGAGGTTCGTCTTTTATGTCTTTCCCTTTGCCCCCAGTCAACGAATAAGTATAATTCAAGCAACTACGGACTGATATGTTATCTTCAAAAGCCTTAAAACCATCAATAAATGATTTGTTACTTTGAAATGAGGTCAAACGTTTACGTCCCCCTGATGTATTCACGCTGTATTTATCGAACGGGGACATTAATTTATTGTCACTTACAAAGAAATCGGTAACATCAAAAACAACTGCCGTACTGTCGTTATTATAAGCCGAAATATCAAATACTTGCAGAATGGCATTCATATTACTCATCTCAATAGCTGCCTTCAATCGGTGACCATTGTCATCACCCACATTATTGGTCTGCACTGCCGACAAGCAGACTTTATTATTCAATTTCTCAAAACGAAAATGAAGAGGTTCGGTAGGTTTCGAACCAATAATAGCATTCTTATTATCACTAATTTCTGTTACTGTAGAACCTAGTAACATATCACGTTGCAACATTAATAAGGGAAGTTCAAAATAAACTTTCTCCTTTACTTTATGTACAGTGATAAAACCTTCTGCTTTTGAATGATTAGATGAGAACAGTTTATCATAAGCAGTTTTTTCTTTCTCAACAGACTCCTTCTTTTTTGACTTTTTGCGTTTAAAAGAAATAGCATTTGCTGATACACTCCCTCCTAGTATAGAAAACACCAAAAGAGCCACCCAAATTCTTTTCATTTTGATAATAGTGTTAATTCATATTCTGTAATAGGATACAAATTTAAGAATTATAAAGAATTAACTCCAATAAAATCGACTTTTCCTCCAGAAAAACTACACAATATTTTTTGTAATACATCAACCTATAAATTACACTTCACTTATAAACTGCTCAAAACTATATTTAAAATCCTCATTCAATATTAGCTTATACTCCTTGGTGAATTGATCAAATGCAGTATATGCCATTCCCATACGTTTCAAATCCACTAAAGCACGGCACTTAACGCGAACAGACTCTTCATCTAATGAATCAAATCGCAGAATACAATTTGAGATTTGTATTCTCAAGTTATCATTTCCTACAAATTGCTTGCTATCTCTTAACCGACTCAGAAGATCAATCATTGAATCGGAATAATCTGCTTTAAAACTATCTACCCAATCAAATTGCATATTAGGAAGCAATTGACCAAATGAAGCCAGACTCAATAATTTTTCTAGATCTTCCTTATGGACCACATCTAAAGGCGCCATCTTTTGCATCAATTGATTTGCTATAGTATAATCATTATATACATGCCCCTTATTAAGAAAGTACCAATAACCATTTGCTGATGATATCTCCGTATCTCCTACCTCTTCCAACAAAAGACGTATCTTACGTATATTTACACTACGGTTATTAGAGAAACTCTCCTCGGACTTATCATACCACAACAATTCTTTTAACTTGATATTAGAAATCCCCTTATTATTCTGATTGGAATAAAGAATAATAACAGATAATAATTGACGCATAATAGGCGTAAATTTTCCGGTAATGTCTTTTAAATCCCGATTAATAACCTGAAATCCGTTTAGCATATAAATTCCTGGTGTGGTGTTCAATACAGGAGCTTCAAACGAGGAATATAGGTGGTCATTTTCTTGAATTTCTTTTTCACTATTTATATCTGAAACAACCCCTTCTTCTTTTTCACAAATATCTTGTTGTGAAATAGATATAGCTTCTTTCTTATCATGCTTTCTGCTATTCTTTAATCTCCACCCAATTCCCCCTAAACCTGCTACACAAATACATATAAACAGTAATTTCCACCAAGTCCCCCTGTTTTCCTGTACTGTTATATTTTGAATAGGCAACACTGGAGATGCAATAGAATAAATATTAGCTTCATAATTATTCCCCTCTACTTGGTGAACTGTTACAGCGTAATAACATTTTTCTGAAGCAAGATAAATTAAATCTGCATGAGAATTAACATCTAAGAAAGTATAAGGTATTGTATCACCTAAAACAGTTTCTTGTCCATTCTCCAAATTTAAATCTTTCAAAACTAGAGAAGATAGAAAACGACCTGAAGAAAAAAACAATCCTTTTGCATGTTCACCTTTTTCTATTTCATCAACTATCAACGTAGAAGCAGCTACCTCATCACAAAGATTCTCCGGCATAGCCCACTTTTTTTCCAAAGAATAATCATTCAAGTTCAATTTATACAAATCCTTATAATGAACGACCCCATACTCCTGTTTGCCCAAGTCATTTCCCAATCCTCCATAAATATAAACCAGCGAATCGGTCTTCCCTATGGCACTCAAATAGCGAGGAGTAATCACATCCGGCAACTCTCCCTTTATCACTTCACCCGATAGAGATATTCTATTCAACTCACGGGTATACAAATGAAATCCATATCCCAGAATTTGTACAATTGATGAATCTTTTGGATTGAAAAACCGATTATGTTGTGTATAAGAAGACTGCCTTTTCCGTTGGATAGGAATAGACCAACTTTTTGTTTGAAAATTGAAGAAAGACAAATTCTCCCCATCAGGCTTCTCAAAGTCATAATAAACCAACTGACTACCTTTATCTTTCAAAGGAACAAAAAGAAACTGGTTAGTGATCCGATTTACATCAATCAATGGCGAGAAAACATATTCTTTTGTTGTACTCCGTATTAAATCATATTTGACAATACGATCTTTTGCAATAAAATAACATGCCGACTGATCTTCACACGGGACAGGAAAAGTCTTGGATGAAAAAGATAACGTTTTCTTATGTTTCCAATACATATGACTATTAATAATCCATTCCGGATTTGATATAAAAGCTGTCATCTGCCGAAACTTGTCCTGAAGCAAAGTGTCAGATACTGCTTGCTCCAACGACCATTCATATTTTATGCTCCCAGGTTCCAGACCGATCTGTACATCTTTCAAAATAATAGGTGCCACGTCCGAAGTTGTGTAAGAAGCTAATTTATTAGCACCAAAGCAGACTTTAACAGAATGATTATCCGGGGCAGCAACTTTCTCTTTAGAAATAAGAGAACCATTATTTCTGACATATAACGTATCATTTTTATACTCCAATTCTATCTTTATCCTATTCCACTCATGAATATCGATAGTCGCAGAAGAATGTATCTTTCCTAAATATTGCTGGTCTTTAATCAAACACAAATAAGGCTCTTCGTTCACAGGATTAACCAATATCAGATTGAGGCTATTTTTATTGTCAACAATCATACGGCATACATAACCAAAATGCTCGCCTTTTTCCCTAATCTTCAAATCAAAAGAAACAGATAAATAATCTTTGAATCTCACTCCCTGATTGCCGGACGGTATGATGAATGAAGTACGTTCATCTTTTGAATATTCATAAGCACGAAAAGAAAGGCCTCCGATATTTTCACCACCCCAAGTGACTATAGTCTTCGAGATAAATAAAATATAAAATAACAGTCGGATATATTTCATAGCAAAAGCTTATTTGAAGCAAAGATATAAAAAATATGTTTTTTCAATCTTAGGATATTAAAATAATATAGTTACTCTGCACCAATAACGAAATATATCCGGCTATTATACTCCACATCCCTATCGAACCGGCATCCGGGACGAACGCAGTTCTCCTCTCAAATATTTAGCAGCTTCACCTGCCAGCCAAAGATAATGATCGGGTGCTTCTCCTTCATAAGTTATAAAAGAACTTTCACCCACCGGAGGTGTATTTGTACATTTAAAGAAAGCTGTCCCCTCATCTATCTCATCAAACATTGCCAAATAAAGGCTTTCTGCTCCTGCATCTACAGCACCTTTTACCTGTTTCCAGAAGAAACGTCCCCCTAATCTCGGAATCATGTTTTGCGGAGCATCCTTTTTCATGTTATGCCAACTAAAGCCCGGAAACAACACCGGTATATAATCTTTACCATTCGCTTTGCACCACTTTATATCTTCCTCTATCGATTTACGATATGGCTCATACGTATTATTATCAAAACGTCCTACCAACCATGGATGGACAATATCCGCCTGTTTTACCAGTTCAAGTAATCTCGTATCAGAAACAGCATCTATCGTTAATGTCCGCCAATGAGTAGGTACACCTACCAATATGGAACAACCTTCACTCTTCAGGAAATCAATGATTTTCTTTACCTGCTCATATCCATATTTACGGCGATCATTAAACCCTATTCCCCAAACAGCAACTAACGGTTTACCATGATGATAAACATAATGATTGTTGTTCCGGGAAACTAGTTTATACTTCTCACACAGCTCTTTCCAGTCACGTATCAATATATCTTCTTCACCGGCTTCCATACCGGAAAGGTCATACATCAGGCAAATTGCCCGGTCATACTTTTCCGCCGAAAGAACAGCATTATTCAGTATCTTATTATAATTATCCTTCCCTTTCTGATTTCGTATAGAAACAACAAAACGTTGCATAAATACCCCATCAATTCCATATTGCTTCATCCATTTAAAATGCAGATCTGTAGTAGAAGCATCATACGAACTAAAAACCTTTGCTGGTGTCTCATCAGGTAACTTAAAAGCCGTTTCATAGGTTTTCTCATATTCAGAAACATCCGGCCAAAGATCAATGGTACACTTGCCCGGTTTGAACTCTTTTTCTTTTTCAAAATGTTTCCAACCCAAACCAGCACCGTCTTCAGGAGTATTAAACCAACCCTGATACCCTGCCATCACTAAATTCTTTATTGATTTGAAACGGACACGACTCATCGACTCCGTCGTTTTTGTCGCCGGATCAGACATCACCACCTCTTTAGGAAGTTGATTTAAGGCAATAAATTCACTGATAAACCGATCCGGATATACTTTCACAAGATTCATCCCTTGATACCCTGTCCCCAGCACCTTTCCTACCGGACCTATCGTTATCATTTCCATATCGTCCACCTTTCCATAAGCATTGTTATGTAAATGCCCCGCAAATATTGCGTTTACTCCATATTTCTGAAACAAACGCACATATTTCTCTCGCATAGGCAAAGAGAAATTCGAATAATTCACAGGTTCATCCATCCGCTTTAGAAAAACAGAGCAATGGGTAAAAACAAACTTGAATCTGGCATCCTTCGTTTTCTGTAATTCCTGTTCCAGCCACTTAAATTGAACTTCTTCCCTCTCCTTGTCCTCCTCTTTTATTATATTTGAATCAATACCTATAAATGCACAATCACCATACCTGAATGAAAAATGGGTTTCTCCGTAGTTTTTTTTATAATTATCTATAGAAGCTCGGCTGACCTTACCTATATCGTGATTTCCCGGAATCATATAAACCTTTACTGAAGAGTCTATTTGAGCAATCATCGACTTATAAGCAGCAATCTGTTCCTTACTCTTCGAATTATTTACAAAATCACCGGTTATCACCACAAACGGAGGTTTTAACTGATTTATAGCTGTCACAGCCTTATTCATAGCCTCTGTTTCTGCCGAAATACTCTTATTATTATCCATGAAGCCAAATTGGGGATCACTTAATTGCAAAAAGAAAAAGGGAGCAGAATCCGCAGCTATCCCATGAGATACAAAAACAGCCAAGAGAAAACAAACGACCGATATTATTTTCTTTCTCATAAATTATTTATTGTTATCACGAGATACGACGATCTGCCTGATGTGTCGTATCCCGTTATTAATAACTATTACTTCTTAAATTGATTTCTGGTTATCTTCAGAAATTCTGATTTGTTTTCCTCCGTCGGTTCCAAATTCGTTCCTTTCTGGTAATTATTCCATGAATTGACTAACACAATGTTTTTACTTCCGATATTCCGTTTAGCCACATTACAGAAATTAATATAATCAGCAGTCTCTCCATCTTGCCCGAAAGTATATTTATAACTTGAAGTTGAATTGATACGGTCATTATAAGAAGGAAAGATACAAGGAACAAAGTCTGTATTCCATTTGGCTATTGTAGCCTTCCAATTGGCCCAATTCAAATCAACAAAACTGAAAAAGGCATAATAACGGTCATACATATTCGTTGACCAGTCGTTCACTGTCACTCCATCAAAAGAAGCAATCTGATGTTCCTCATAATTCACCGGAGCTACCCAACCGGTAGTAAATTCTCCAATCGTATAAAGATCATACCCCAATTCTGATACAGCCTTCTTTAATGCCGGGATGACCAAAGAATAATCAATACTCTTCAATGCAGAAGAAGAAAGGTTAGACGGAGTTATTAGAATAACCGGTCTTCCGTTCATTTTATAATAGGCCTCATCATTAAATAAAGGCACTAAAGTATTCGTAAAGTCATTGATCATCTTATTCAAATTCTCTTCCTCTTGAAGCGGTTTGTCATTAGATACTTTCAGATGTTTGGTGTTATAATTGATCACCAAGCGGACTTTTGCATTGGTTGCCGTACGTACAGACTTAAAGTTTGTAATCAATGTATTATCTGCTGAAGCAGCATCCCAAGTAACTATCAGAAAGTCCAAGGCAGCCTCATCCGCCCAAGCAAGCTGTTGCTGTAACACTCCACTAGTTGTAGACAAATATTCACCCAACAAAGGAGTACCGGCATATATTTTCTTACCGGACTTTAACCAGCTGGAAGAGGAAGTTATATTGGTATAATAAGCACCGACTATCGCATCCACAGGTAAATCCGTCTGTGGTATATCATACACATATTTGCTCTTATCAGGAGCCAAATGATCGTCTTTATCACAAGATACAGCTAACAAAGCGATGAATCCGAGCAATATAATAGTTATCTTTTTCATATCCTTCATTTTTTAATTATTCGTCAAATAAGGGTTAGTCTTAGTCGGCAATGCAAACCATAACTTAGTCGACATTGCATCTTGTCCACCATCGAGATTTGCAATACCTTTCGTCAATTCATATTCATTGTTTGTTTTCTCGCTATCGGGATATACCAATCGCTGTGGAATATAAGCATAAGGATTATCCTTGGTGCCGGCATTCACAGCACCATATCCGGTTTCCGGCTGGAAATGCGGCGGAAATTCCAATACTTGGCTACGGCGAATCAGTGTCCACGCATCCAACGATTGATAAAACATAGCTATATATTGCTGCATGATAATCTGACGATAAATCGGATCAGGTTCATCAGAAGTAATAGCAGAAGATACAATGCCGATAAAATCTTTATAATAATCTTCACCTTCTTCTGTGACTGTGAGATCTGTCAATGTATTCCATTTAATTCCTGGAGTCTGAAGATAATTATTCACTTTTCCACCATCTACGCCATATTGAGCCATTGAAGCGTTCACACCCGCATTGTAATAAGCCTCGGCTGTTTGCGAACCACTTCCCAAACCTTTATGAACCAATTCACTTTTCAACAGGCACACTTCTGCATAATTCATAATTACCTCTGCATAACTTTGCTCCGTGAATTTATCCTGTAATTGAGAGTAATCATCAGCCGTCTTTCCACTATGCGGATTGGGAGACAAGCTGACTCCCGAAGGCAAATTAGAAACTTTCGGTTGTCCCCAATAAGGTGCCCAATGGAAGTTATCAGGCATAGAAGCAGCATTGGCAGGAGTGAAAAATTTCTCCAACCGCGGATCAGCATAGGGAGCCATATACATCAGAATCGATTCGCCGGCAGAGTGAAGCTTATCCAAATTACTTTCACGGTTGATGACCAGATAATCATAAAAATAATTTCTTGTATCTGCATTATCTCCCCATTGCAAAAGACAATTATCTTCATTACTTGTCATCAAGTTCTGTTCATTTTCCATAAGTTCATCAATCACTTCAGTCGCTTTCGAACGGTCAGCATTACAAATACGAACGGCCAAACGCAAACGTAGTGAATTGGCAAACTTCTTCCATTTCAATAAGTCGCTGGATTTCTGTCCTGAAGGAAAAATAGGGTCTGCT
Organism: uncultured Bacteroides sp.; assembly: GCA_959606905.1. Next base: position 19,422 of record CAUHML010000033.1, read on the forward strand.
TTATAAACATCTCCATCCATCTTCAACCCGTCGGCACATGCTTTCAAATCATTCAGCATAGCATAATAAATATCCGATTCCTTATCGTAAGGCACTCTCTCGCCGGCATTAAAAGCCTGACTTTTAGGAATACCTCCCCAAATAGAAACTGCTTGTGAAAAAAGATAATTTTCCCATATTTTAGCAATAAGTACACGATTGTGATATTGCTCGTCATTTTCCATTTGCGTTTGTATAAAGTGAACAGGAAAAATAGCATAGTTATATACATTCTTCCAATATGAATCATTGGTTGAACCTTGATTTCCATACCGTTGTACCTGTCCACCGGTAGCTCCACCATAATAATGGCTATAGTTGGCCAACAACACTTTTTTCATACTTCCGCAAAAAGCATTCAGCGTATAATAAGAACTCGTATTGAACAAATATTCAGGATTAATTTCATTAAGTTCATTGGGATTGGCATTGGCAGATTCAAAGTCATTCGTACACGAAACGAAAGAAATGGCCATTGCAGCAAAACCGGCTAATAATATTTTAATCTGTTTCATAATATTCTATCTTTAGAAGGTTAGTTTAATATCAAATCCGACAGAAGATACGGGCGGCATTCCTCCATATTCTATACCTTGAGCATTTCCTGATGAAGAAGAAGCCTCCGGATCTATGCCTTTAGGAGTATTTTGATGAAGAATAGCCAAATTACGTCCTACCACAGCCAGTCGTAGACCACTAATCGGCAATTTCTTTAGGATAGACTTCGGAAGACTGTAGGCAACAGAGAGTTCACGGAATTTAATATAGGAAGCATCAAATACAGATCTTTCATCAAAACTAGCATAGCGGTTATTAGGTTTGACAAACAAGAGACAAGGCGTTCCGTCTTCAAAATAAGCGTCCGGATATTGATAACCGGAAGTTGCCTTCGCACTACTCTCACCATAAATCACATTACTCAAATAATATCCTTCACGTCCTTCGGCAGATTCGGCAACAACACCGGCTGTTGTCGCTCTATTCCATGTTCCCGAATAAAGAGTTCCTCCAATACGTGCATCAAACAGGAAACTAACTGTAAAATTCTGGATTCTGAAATTGCTTCCAAAACTTCCCGTCCATTTCGGCTCGGCACAGCCTAAATATTGCGTATTATCCGTTACCAATATTTTACCTGAAGAATCAACTAATTTACGTCCCTGGTCATCACGTTTCCAAGCACGTCCCCGAATGACTCCATAAGGCATGCCTTCTTCCAACATGATACTGACATTACTTGATTTCAATAATTGTACATTAGGATTTCCGTCCACTACCTTAATTACTTTCGACCGATTACGCGCCCAGTTGATATTCGCATTCCATTCAAACAATTTGGTCTTGACGGGAGTAGCAGACAACACAACTTCCCATCCTTGATTACGTACATGACCTGTATTCAAGAATTTAAAACTATAACCGCTAGGCACCGGCAAAGCGACTTTCGTTATCAAGTCATAGGCATCAGAACGATAATAAGTTACATCTACACCCAAACGATTATGGAAAAAGCGGAGATCAGCTCCAAGTTCCAAAGAACGGTTACGTTCCGGCAAAAGTTGATCATTATTTAAAGTTGTACTAATGGTTTGCAAAGGTGAACCATTATAAATGCTACCCAACTTATAGGTTTGATTAATCCGATATGGATCTGTGTCAGAACCGGCATAAGCAAAAGAAGCACGAATCTTACCGAACGACAAGATAGGTGATTTGATCTTAAATGCATCGGTAAAAATAAACGTAGCACCAAAAGAAGGATAAAAATAAGAGCAATTATCCAGTGGTAAAGTAGACGACCAGTCATTGCGGGCCGTTACATCTAAATAAACATAACTATTGTAACCTAATGACACCGAGCCATAAGCAGAACGGATTATCTTCTTAGATTGCAGTTGAGTGGCACTAGGATACTCATTCGAGTTAGAAATATTCTTGAAATCAGGAACCAATATGCTATTCACGCTTTCCGTTCTTTTCTCCGAGTTGCGTTCATATCGGCTAATACCGGCAATGGCATTGACTGATATTTTATGAAATGTTTTATTATACATCAATAAAGCTTCAAAGTTAGTAGAAGTACTGTTATTGATCCAGTTCTTCATACCACCGTCCACATCACTACGTGCACCCAGATTAAAGAACTCCATTCCTTTCCACCAATAAGCATCCAGTCCGGCTTTACCTACCGCCTTCAAGCCCGGAAGTAATTTTACTTCCAGATTCATCGATCCGCTCACTCTGTCACGCGTGTCAGAGTTCGTATTTTCATAAATATTCCAATACGGATTATAACCACGTTCACCAATCGGAATCATTTCATTTCCATTTTCATCCTTATAATGTTTCAACACATCAATAGAAAGCGAACGGGGAAGAGTAACAAACGCATATATAGGATTCTTATCCGAACCATTCATATATTGACGGTTGTCTACCTTTTCATGTGAGTAAGTCATTTTAGAATCTAAAGTCATCCATTTGGTAATCGTATTCATCAACCGGAGATTGAATATATCTTTAAAGCTTTCATTGATACCGTGTACTACACTATTACCCTTACTTCTCGTATACGATACGCGATAATTATTCTTTTTCGAACCACCTTCCACAGCCAATGTATGCGTGTACCGATGGGCGGTTTCGTAGAAATCCTTCACATTGTCCGGATGTGAAGAATGAGTAGTAAGTACACCATCATGTCCATAGATAACCTGATCCCACAAAGGTGCTCCCCAGCTACGCAATTTAGCACCTGCAGAAGAATTATAACCACTGAAATTCGGTAAATCTGTCTGTAGCCTGTTACCATTAGGTTGAAGTGTCAGTTTATGGTCAAGCAAATAAGAGTTCTCTCCTGTTCCCCAACCATTCTGATAATCTAAAAACTGATTTACTTTTTCAAATTGAAAATTTCCGCTATAAGATACTTTTGTTTTTTCGAATGTGCTCGAACGTTTAGTTGTCACCAATACAACCCCCTGTGCTGCACGCGAACCATAAAGTGCAGCTGCATTCGGTCCCTTCAAAATTTCAATGCTTTCAATATCATCCGGATTGATATCCGCTACCGGATTACCAAGGTCGGTAGAACCTGTACCACCATCAACGGTCACACTTGTATCACCCGGTTCGTTTTCAATAATCATACCATCAATCACGAATACGGGCTGTGAGTTTTCAGTCAGTGAGCTTGTTCCGCGAATGACAATACGCGCACTACCATTGCTCGTTCCCGGAGGAGTAATGGTAACCCCCGCCACCTTACCAGAAAGAGAAGATATCAGATTGCCACTACTATTTTCTGCCAAGGCTTCCGCATTTACACTCTGCCGTGAATAATTAAGACTCTTAGCTTCACGCGTCACTCCAAGAGCGGTAACAACCACTTCATCAAGAGCCCTCGCCGTGCTGGCCAAAAATACATTGATATGAGTCAAACCGGTAATTTTAGCCGTTTTCGTCTCCATTCCGACATACGAAAATTTCAATTCTTGACATCCATTAGGCACATTAAGTGTAAACGTACCATTTATATCGGTAATTGTACCTACCGATTTAGCGTTCGTCTTACCATCCGGATCAACAGCTACCACCGTAGCTCCTATGATAGGCATTCCATCCGCAGCATCTGTCACTTTACCCGTTATACGCTTTCCTTGCGCATAACCCGATACACTTATTACTAAAAAGAATAAGAATAGGAAGTAGTTTTTCATAATACTTAATTATTAAATTAAAGAATACAGTATTGATTAATGCATTAAAGATGAACCAAAGATATTTTATGGTGATTAATATTAGATTAATATTCTCTTAATGGCGAAACTTTACAAAAAAAATATTTGTAGAAGATAGATTTTAAGGTTACATTAAGTTTTCATTAATCAAAATACTATATATTTACAGCAAATCTAATTAAAACCATCGAAAAATAAAAAAATCTGTTTATGTACAAGAGAAAATTCATTCCGTTAGTACTGTTAATGATTTTAATCGTCAATGGATGCAGGAACAAGCAAGAGGTAGTGTTAACTCCGGTTGACTATGTAAATCCCTATATGGGGAATATCAGTCATTTGTTAGTTCCTACTTACCCAACTGTCCATCTTCCCAATAGTATGCTCCGCATCTATCCGGAAAGAGCAGATTACACCTCTGATAAAATAAAAGGCTTACCGGTCATTGTCACCTCGCATCGGGGAAAGTCTGCATTCAGCCTGTCTTTCTATCAGGGAGCAGAGAGCGGATTACAACCGGTATATTACTATTGTTATGATAATGAAGCGATAAAACCCTATTCCTATTCTTCCTATTTTGAAGAAGAAGAGGTTTCCACTAAATTCGCTCCCTCCCACCAGGCAGGAATCTATGAACTAAGTTTCCGGAAAAACAATGCTCCATATTTAATACTTAGTACTACCAATGGTGAGCTTAAAACTACGGAGAATACCATTTCCGGTTATCAGAACATAGATCATCAAACCAAAGTATATGTTTATATGGAGACTTCCGCACTGCCGGAAAAAACGATGACTGTCAGCAAAGAAGAAATAAATCACAGCCACACTGCCATAAAAGGCAAGAACGTGGGTATCGCTTTCTTATATTCAACAGATATAAAAACAATCAAAGTTCGCTACGGCATTTCCTTCATTGATGAAAAGCAAGCAAAAGCCAACCTACAGCGGGAAATAAAAGATTATGATGTAGAAAACCAGATGAACATTGCCAAAAACATCTGGAACCAAACATTAAATAAAATCAAAGTGGAAGGAATAGACGAAAATGCAAAAGCAATATTCTATACTTCCCTCTACCGGACTTACGAACGGATGATTTGCCTTTCGGAAGACAACCGCTATTACAGTGCTTTCGACAATAGTATCCACAAAGATTCTGTCCCATTTTATACCGACGATTGGATTTGGGACACGTATAGAGCAGTCCACCCCTTACGTGTTATCATCGAACCACAAATGGAAGCTGACATGATTCAGTCTTTTATCAGAATGGCACAACAAATGGAACATAACTGGATGCCTACATTTCCTGAAGTTACGGGAGACAGTCGTAGAATGAATTCCAATCACGGTGTAGCCACTGTTATTGATTCATATATAAAAGGAATCCGTAACTTTGATTTATCAGCTGCTTACGAAGCCTGCAAACTTGGTATTACAGAAAAAACGTTAGCCCCGTGGTCAGGCATAAAGGGAGGTGAAATCACAAAATTCTATTGGGAAAACGGATATTTACCGGCATTGGCACCGGGAGAACAAGAAACAGCTGACGAAGTACACCCATTTGAAAAACGTCAACCGGTAGCCGTCACTCTAGGTACGTCTTACGATGAATGGTGCCTAGCACAAATAGCCAAACAACTTGGGTATGAGAAAGACTATAACTACTTTCTACAAGGGAGTAAAAACTATCGGAATATTTTCAATCCTGAAACAAAATTCTTCCATCCCAAAAATGCAAAAGGCGAATTCATAGAACCCTTTGATTATGCCACTGCCGGCGGATTAGGTGCTCGTGAAGCATACGGCGAGAATAACGGTTGGATATACCGATGGGATGTTCCCCATAATATTGCTGATTTAATTGAACTGATGGGAGGGAAAGAAGCATTCAGAAATAATCTTGAAACGATGTATAACACCCCATTGGGCGAAGCCAAATATGTATTTTATGCACAATTACCGGATCATACGGGTAATGTAGGTCAATTTTCAATGGCTAATGAACCCAGTATGCACATTCCTTATCTGTACAACTATATAGGAGAGCCCTGGAGAACTCAAAAAAGAGTAAGGACATTGCTCGATGAATGGTTTAGAAATGACCTGATGGGACTCCCGGGCGACGAAGATGGCGGAGGAATGTCAGCATTTGTAGTCTTCTCCATGCTAGGTTTCTATCCTATTACTCCTGGTTTGCCTATTTATGTCATCGGAACTCCTATGTTCGAAAGAGCAGTTATTGAAACAGGAGCCGGCAAATCATTCGAAGTCATTGCGCACAACTATTCGCCGACAAATAAATATATCCAATCAGCCAAATTAAATGGCAAAGATTGGAACCAATCCTGGTTCGAACATAAAGAACTGATGAATGGCGGCAAACTGGAATTTACAATGGGAAACACTCCCAATAAGAATTGGGCGGCAGACAGTGTGCCCCCTTCTTTTGAAATGAATAAATAACAGAATATGAATAAAATATTATTTGTCCTTTTATCGCTTTTGACTTCTCTGCAATCATACTCCCAAGAGCAAAATGAAAAAGAAGTTTCATTTCTCTTGTTGGGAGATATACACTATGATTTATTGGAAGATCACGATATGGAATGGTTATCCACCAAACCGGATGATCTGCGCCAAGTTACCAAAGAATATTCAGTATTCACGAAAAATACATGGCCGGAATTTTCCCGGATAATCAGCGGAAAAGTTCAAAAACACCAGCCGTCAATAAAAGCTGTTCTGCAAATGGGGGACTTGTCAGAAGGATTGGCCGGTTCTCCACAAAAAGCAATACAGATGGCTAACAATGCCTTTAAAGCTGTCAACAAAATGAATCTGAAAGTACCTTTCATTATGACTAAAGGTAATCATGATATCACAGGACCAGGGGCTAAAGAAGCTTTTGAAAAAGTATACTTACCCAATATGGCAAGGTTGGCAGGACATCCATCCTTACAGTCAGCCAATTACACTACTATTCTTGATGATGTATTATTTGTGTGTTATGATCCATGGGATCGGAATCCGGAAGGGCTACAACAATTAGAAAAGTCACTAGCCGGTTCGAAGGCTACTTACAAGTTTGTCATGTTACACGAGCCTGTGATTCCGGTAAACGAAAGATGCTGGCATGTATTCCGACAAGATAATGCCAAGAGGGAACAATTGCTGCAAATCATTGCCAGTCAACAAGCAATCGTGCTCTGTGCACATCTGCATCTATACTCCGTTGTCTGTCGGGACACTCCTTGGGGACCTATCGTCCAGATTCTCGTCAACAGTGTCATCAAAGATAAAAATATGCTGGTTCCGAAAAATGTAGTTACAGACTATGGTCCTGAATTTGTAACGGCACACCCACAATGGCAACCTTCTACTCTACAACAGCGTATGGAATGGATTGATAAAGAAACTCCCCATATCCGTTTTTTCAAACAAATGGATTTACCGGGCTACGGCATCCTTTCTATTGACAAAGAAAACAACCAGATGCAATTAGAATATTATACCGCATTTGGAGAAAAGCCATACGATACAGTCAACATATCCGAATTACTTACTTCTAATTAAAAAACATATTAGCCATGAATGTAAAATTTAAAGCTCATTTATTTATTTTCTCCTTATTCTTTTGCTATAATCTATCAGCACAAGAAATCGTCAAAGGAGATTTTAAGAACGAAAATCCACAAAGTTCGTATGTTCCTTCATTTGACATGGATGCTACCGATAAACCGGTGAAGAATGTCATCTTAATGATAGGAGACGGCATGGGACTGGCACATATCTGTTCAGGAATGTATGCCAATCAAGGACAGCTTACTATCACTAATTTAAAAACATGCGGTTTCGTCAGAACGCAATCTGCCAACAAGTTTACAACAGATTCAGCTGCTTCCGGAACTGCTTACTCAACCGGAAAAAAAACTAAAAACGGAGCGCTCGGAATGGATGAAAATAACCAAGTTATTCCAAACTTACCGGAGAAGTTATCCGGCTATGGCTACATTTCAGGAATCGTAACCACTGACAATCTCGACGGAGCCACTCCTGCTGCTTTCTTTGCTCACCAACCGGAACGTGGAATGTCTAAAGAAATTTGGGCAGATCTTCCTAACAGTAAGCTGACATTCTTTTCTGCCGGTAGTTATGAACTATTTGAAAAACAAGCACCAAACGTTCAAAAGGAAATCAAAAAAGAGTTTACCATCATAGAAGAGCCGAATGACAAAGCTATCAAGAAATCTAAAAAACTGGGATATTTACCCACAAAGAGCAAAACGGCTTCTGTAAACGAAAACCGGGGAGATTTCCTTCCGTCTACCACCCAAATGGCTATTGACTATCTTTCGAGCAGGAGTACTAACGGTTTCTTCTTAATGGTAGAAGGTGCCCGAATAGATAAAAGTGCGCACAGCAATGATTATTCGACAGTTGTCCGTGAAGTATTGGACTTTGACAAGGCGGTAGAAGCTGCTATCAGATTTGCAGAAAAAGATGGAAATACATTAGTGATTATTTCAGCTGATCATGAAACCGGAGCATTAGCTTTACGTGACGGAAACATAAAAGAAGGCAAAATGAAAGCAATGTTTGTATCTAAAGGACATACACCAATCATGGTTCCACTGTTTGCATACGGTCCACAATCCAAGCTTTTTGGCGGTGTTCAGGAAAACAGCGATGTTAGTAATAAAATTCTCCAATTACTCGCTAAATAAGATATAAAACAGATCTGTCATTCAAACTGAAATAAGAAAGAGTTTCTTCTATATGCAAAGAAGAAATTCTTTCTTATTTCTTTTCTGCCTGATAGACTCCAAAAATAATGCAACCTGCTCCCAATAATGTAATCCACGTGATTTTTTCGTGGAGAATGATAACCGAAGCTACCATAGTCACCAACGGATTGAGATAGATATAATTGGAGGCTCTAACGGTTCCCAACTGTTTCAATACCACATTCCAAAGGACATAACAAACCAAGGATGCCAGGACGGCCAGAAATAAGAGATTGGATAATACAACCGGTTTTAAAAGTACATCGAAATCCGGTTGCAGCGGATGAAGAAGAAAGGCGGGAAGTATGGTCAATACTCCATAAAAGAATATTTTGCGGGTGATAAATACTGTGGGGTAACGCCCTGTCATTTTCTTTATCACCAAACTATAAAATGCCCACGACAGGGCGGCAAGCAAAGTAAGCAAATCCCCTACCGGAGATAATTTGAGTACAAAACTACCGTTAAAGACCACCAGTCCCACCCCGATTAAAGCTAATATGGAACCATAAATCAAACCTTTGGTGGCTTTTTCACTCTTATAAAAGAGAAGGGAGAGAATGGTAGTAAGCAAGGGAGCTGTGCAAATGATGAAAGCGACATTGGATGCTTGCGTAATTCCCAAAGCTGTATTCTCTGTAAAGAAATAGAGTGAACCACCGAAGAAACCTCCTGCCATCAACCAAAGTTCGTCTTTCCAGTTACTCGTAAACAGACGTTTGGGAGAAATCACCCAAATGCCCAGATAAGCAATAAGAAAACGATAGAAGAATATCTCCTGAGGGGTCAGTCCGTGATTAATCAATACTTTGGTTGATATGAAAGTCAATCCCCAGATAGCAACTACAAGTATCGCAATCAGATGGTAATATCCATGCTTCAATTCCATAGTGGTGGTGATGTTTTTTAATAGAGTGCAAAGATAGCGAGAAGTTATGGAATGTTTGTTTGGAGAAGTAACAAAAAGCCCGTACCTTTGTTTATGTTCAAAGAAAGTTCCTAAAATAAGGTATAAGTTATGGAAAAATATATAGCACCGGACAGGAAACGTATCCCATACGGCATGATGAACTTTGCAGTAATCCGCCGCGACGACTGTTATTATGTAGACAAAACCCGGTTTATACCCATGATAGAAGAGGCGGACAAGTTTTTCTTCTTTATTCGTCCGCGCCGTTTCGGCAAAAGCCTCACAGTAAATATGTTGCAGCACTATTATGATATACTTGCCAAGGATAAGTTCGATGCCCTGTTTGGCGACCTTTACATCGGAAAGCACCCTACGCGCGATCGGAACAGCTATCTGGTACTATACCTCAACTTCTCCGGAATAGTAGGCGAACTACACAACTATCGCAAAGGACTGGATGCGCATTGCCAAACAATGTTCGACTATTTCTGTGATATTTACGCCGACTATCTCCCCAAAGGCATCAAGGAAGAACTCGACAAAAAAGAAGGAGCTGTCGAACAATTTGAATACCTATTCACAGAATGTAATAAGACCAACCAACGTATTTACCTTTTTATTGACGAATACGACCATTTCACCAATGCCATCCTCTCGGATATAGAAAGCCTGCACCGCTATACGGACGAAACACATGGCGAAGGTTATCTGCGCGCCTTCTTCAATAAAATTAAAGCTGGAACTTATTCCAGTATCGAGCGTTGTTTCATTACCGGTGTAAGCCCCGTGACAATGGACGACCTCACAAGCGGTTTCAACATCGGAACCAACTACTCGCTCACGCCGGAATTCAACGAGATGATAGGTTTCACGGAAGAAGAAGTGCGCCAAATGCTCACTTACTATTCTACCACCAGTCCATTCAACCACAGTGTGGACGAATTGATAGAAATAATGAAACCCTGGTATGACAACTACTGCTTTGCGGAAGAATGTTATGGCGAAACCACCATGTACAACTCAAATATGGTGCTCTACTTCGTCAAGAATTATATTCAACGAGGCAAAGCCCCCCGGGATATGGTAGAAGACAATATCCGTATCGATTACGAAAAATTGCGTATGCTCATCCGGAAGGACAAAGAGTTTGCTCATGATGCCTCCATCATACAAACATTGGTGAGCGAAGGCTATGTCACCGGAGAACTGAAAAAAGGTTTTCCTGCCGTCAATATTACCAACCCCGACAACTTTGTGAGCCTGCTCTACTATTTCGGTATGCTCACCATTAGCGGCACGTATAAAGGAAAGACCAAACTCACCATCCCTAATCAGGTAGTCCGCGAACAAATCTACACTTATCTGCTAAGTACCTATAACGAAGCCGAACTCAATTTCAGTAGTTACGAAAAAAACGAACTTGCCAGTGCTCTTGCCTACGATGGCGATTGGAAAGCCTATTTCGGTTATATTGCTGACTGCCTGAAACACTACACTTCCCAGCGCGACAAGCAGAAAGGTGAATTTTTTGTCCACGGCTTTACGCTTGCCATGACGGCACAAAACCGTTTCTACCGTCCCATTTCCGAACAGGACACACAGGCAGGTTATGTCGATATTTTCCTCTGTCCGCTACTGGATATCTATTCCGACATGAAGCACAGCTATATTGTAGAACTGAAGTATGCCAAGTATAAAGATCCCGAAAGCCGCGTGGAAGAACTACGACTGGAAGCTATTGACCAAGCGAATCGTTATGCTGACACTGATACGGTAAAGAGAGCAGTCGGCACTACACAGCTTCATAAGATTGTGGTTGTATACAAAGGAATGGATATGCCGATATGTGAAGAGGTTTAACAGATAGGCTAACAATATGAAAAGATCAATAAAACGTTTGCCCAAACGCACGCAAGAAGAGTTGGCAGTGTTGCAAGAATTGATATTGTCGAATCTTACGAATGTGCGTATGATTATCTTGTATGGAAGTTATGCACGGGGAAAATATGTCATTTGGGATGAAACATACGACGAACGTGGAGGGACTACTTACTACCAAAGTGATTTGGATATTCTGGTGATATGTGATACGAGAGACGCAAATAAAGCAGAGAGGCATGCGCGCGAGGTGATCGTTCCTAAATATGATACAAGAATGGAAGGAAAGCGGCATCCGGCACCGCCTAGTATTATTGTAGAAAACCCGACGACCATTAATCGAGCTATAAGAAGGAAGCATTATTTCTTCTATGAGATTATAAAAGACGGTATTCTGTTGTATAACGACGGCACGTTTCAGATTGGCAAACCAGAGAAATTACCGTATCGGGAGATTAAGCAATATGCAGAGGAAGAATATGCAGAATGTTTTCCTTTAGCAGAAGGATTCTTAAGACATGGACATTTGGATAAAGAAGAAGAGAATTATAAACTAGGTTCATTTGAATTACATCAAGCCTGCGAACGTTACTACAAAACGTTTACGCTCGTGTATAGCGGCATTCGCCCTAAATCTCATGAATTGAAAGTGCTGGGAGCAATGGTCAGGAGCTGTTCACGAGAATTCGCAAATGTGTTTCCAACTCATACTTTCGAAGATAATAAAGCATTTGATAAATTATGCAGAGCATATATCGAAGCCCGATATAATCGACTGTTCACCGTTAGCAAAGAGCAATACGAGTATATGCTGGCACGAACAGAGGTGCTCCGCGAAGTAACTATTCGGGAATGTGCCGCACGCATGGCGTATTACGATGAGATGATAGAAAAAGAAGAGAAAGAGAAGATATAAACCGTATATTGTAAAAATGAATAATTACCCTCATCACAGATAGCTGTAATGAGGGTAATCACGTTAAAAAGAGAGTTTCTACACATCTCCTTAATATCAATTTCTACATGAGAAACTATCGCAATTACATACTTTATTTAGTCACCTTGTAAGTTCCACTTCCATACTCCTTTGACTTCATCTCTCCGGGAAGGGTTACGGTAGCGGTAACACCCTTAGGAATGGTGAATTCCCAAATCCAGGTATCTCCTTCGTATTTCCAGGCACTCTTGATGAGTCCGGCGGCGGAACGGTATTCGGCAGTTACGTGTCCCAATCGCTTGTCTGGAATGGGCTTCATAATGATATGCTTGAAGCCGGGAGTAGCAGGATCGGCTGCAATGCCGGCAACGGTTTCCCAAATCCATTCACATACGCATCCGTAGGCATAATGATTGAAGCTGTTCATGCCGCGTGGTCCCATTCCTTTGTCTATCATATAGCTGTTCCACCGTTCCCAAATGGTGGTGGCTCCATTGTCCACAGAATACAGCCAGCTTGGGTTCTTACGTTGAAAGAGTAGTTCATAGGCAATGTCTTCCATACCATTCTCCGTGAGGGTAGCCATGAGGATGGATGTACCCAGAAACCCGGTCTGCAAACAAAGATCGTGTTGTGCGAAGTTTTCACGCAGGCGGTCTATCATCTTCGCTTTGGGTTCGCCTTCCAAAAGCTGGTTTTTCAAGGCGAACAAGGCAGGAGTTTGCATAGTGTTGAGGATGGCGGTTTTGAAAGTACCGTCCTCATTGAGGAAATTCTCTTTGATGTATGCCTTTGCCGAATCGGCCATTTGCTGGTACTTGGCGGCATCGCGACCGGTGGCGGCAGCCATATCTCGCATCATGAAAGCATCTATCACCCAGTAGGAAGCGCTCAAATAGTTCCAATAGCTGACGGCATCAGGAAGCGGACCTTGGGGAGAGAAAGCCAGTCCGCTACAACTTTCCAGCGGTTCGTAGCTCAACCAGTCGGCCCATTGGTAGTTGCCATTCTCACCGCAGAGAGTCTCGTGGTTATACTTGGTGTCGTTGATGTGGTTCATAAACAGGTCCATGGCGTTCCAGCTCTCCTCAATAATTTGCGTGTCACCGAATTGCTTCCATACCGTCCAGGGCACGATGATTCCGGCATCGGCCCAACCCAAACGCATTTTCTCATCACCGTATTGCGCCAAGGGAGCCACTCCGGGGAATCCGCCCAAACTGTTCTGTGTATCGCGCATGTCACGCATCCACTTGTGAAAGAACTTCATGGTGTTAGCAAAGAACGTACCGGTTTCTGCAAACACTTGTGTGTCTGCTGTCCAGCCCAGACGCTCGTCGCGTTGCGGACAGTCGGTGGGTATGGACAGGTAGTTGGATAGCTGTCCCCAATAAGTGTTGGAGATGAGCTTGTTCACAAGGTCGTTGCCTGTGGTGATAGTGCCGGTCTCCAGTTCCTTTGCGATGGAAGTAACGGGGATGGACTTCAACGACTTGATGGCAACATTCCCGGTGGCAGTTATGGAGACATAGCGGTAACCGAAGAAGGTGCAGTGAGGATAATAGGCCACATAGTTATCTCCGCCAGCAAAGGTGTAATCCAGACGGATGCCGGTGTGGGGGATGCGCAGGTTTTCGCGATGGCAGCTTCCTTCCGGACCGTCCATGCCACGAATCTTAGCGCCATTGCCGTCATTGAGCAGCTCTGCAGGAAGGCAGGTCAGCACCGTGCCCTCGGCAGCTTTGAATACGAAAGAGGGTACGCCAGCACAATTCTGTCCGAAGTCCACCACTAACGTCTCTCCCGGACTTACGGTCATTTCCGTACCCGATGCGAACTCACGGGCGATAATTACCTTACCGAACTCATTCTCCTTTGCTCTTTCTACATTCTTCCAAATGTATGCTTTGACAGGAGCAAGTGCGAGATCAGTACGCAGATAAACTTCCGCTCCATCCGAAGGCAGGATATCGCCAGAGAATTCGGTGTTCTCTTCGGGCGTGGAGAGTTTCTCCACGCATTCGTAGCCCATCGGCTCGCGTGCATCATACTCTTCTCCGTCAAAGATACCAGCATGTTTCACTGGGCCGGCAATTCCGGCTTTCCAATTTTTAAGATCAGTACCGTAACGCTTTTTGCTTCCGTCAGAAAAAGTCAGTTCCAGTACACCACGGAAGGCACATTTCTTGCCTATCATGCCGTCATATCCTCCAGGGGTTATGATTTTGTCAGCCCACCATCCCGGCGTCACCTGTACGGAGAGCATATTCTCGGCGTTTGGCTTGGT
>CAUHML010000034.1 GCA_959606905.1 uncultured Bacteroides sp.
TTTCCCTTGTCTAATCCCCTCTTTGACATATTCCAATACTTGAGAGTCGCTCATATTTTGAGCAGTCACAGGTGTAGCGCCCAACATCAATATGAGGATGAGCGCACCCATTAGTTTTTGCATTTTCATTGATTAATCTGAATTTTTAAATTCAATCGAAAGTACTAAACCGGCTCCACACATCCTGCCGGTATATCTACACACGCACATCCCAACATTGTCAGTCGGACGGCGACTTTTGATTTCCCATTCATATCTACCAGTTCCCCTTCCAGTCCTGCCAATGGCCCCTTTATTACACGTATTTTTTCTCCCGGCGCTAATGGCGATGTGCTCATACAAATCGTTTCGTCCGAATAGTCGAGCATAAATTTGAATCGTAACATTTGTTGGTCGGGAATTACAGCCGGAGTACTCTCCCCACGTAGTACCATGTAGCGGCTGATAGCGGATAAGGTCAGAACTTCTTTTTGTTCTTGTGGATCAACGTGGACGAAGATCATCATTGGAAGGATGACTCTGTCGACAACCTTGCGACGGTCACTCCAGTTATGAACTTCTTGTTGGATAGGAAGGAAATTTTCAACGCCCATTTTAGTGAGGCGCTCACTTGTCTTTTTCTCATGATGGATACGCACAATGGCGACTAACCAGCGTTTAGAGTGCGCTACGCTTCTGCCAATCACATCTGTTGGCAGAACATTTCGATCGTCATTTTTGCTAATGATCATATTTTTTTACCCCACTTTTTCCATTGCTACTTAGGCAATGAAATAATTCCTGCTGCAAAGATAGGCAAAATAATAAATAAGAAACAAGAAAAAAATGCTTTCTTTTTTACTTACCAGCCAAAATCTATAGCTAGAATATGCCGTGGGGTAATTCTCTAATACTTCACCGTCCGTATGAAGCATGCATCACTGTCACTGCCATCACTATTATTTGATGCACCATTCTCAAACCCTTCGAAACCCATAGTGAAATAGTTTATATCAAACGCACTCGATTTTTTCACATCACTACCGGTACTACTCAGACGGTTCCGACATTGATATATGGCTCCCGGACGTTCAAACAGGTCATAGAACAGCGGAACATACTGAATATTCCCGGTACCGTCGTTATTATAGTAATCGGTACGTTGGGCATAACGCAGTGCACCTACTTTTTCTCCGTTACTTGTCATCCCTTTACGACGTCCATAACCGGATTTACCAATAGGGAAAAATATATTATGGCTATTATTTATATTGAAGACGAAACATCCGCGCATACCTTTCTTCGAATTGGTCGGGTCTTCATTATGATCATATCCCAATGCTACTTCCACTGACTTCTGTGTCTCGGTTGCACCGTCTCCATAAAGAACACCGTAAGCTTTACCAATGTTACTATGAATCGAAGTAGATTCCAAGGTATAAAAATCTTCGATTGTAGCAATACGTTCATGATCTCCCGCAATGGACCAACTTGCAAAACGACTCTTTACATCATCTGCTGAAGGTGCCAGTTGCGACCAGGTCTTTTGAGAGGGTGTAGTCGCTCCCAGTTCAAGAACATCGAAACTACCTGACGGCCCTAAACCAAAAGTAAACCCGGGTCTGTCATTATTGGAAGCGAGAATAGCTGTACGGTTTCCACGACGGAACAATGATCCTTCTTCCAAAGGTGACTTTGTATAAACCGGAGCATTATTTGCATCAAAACAATAAACATTATATGATGCCCATGCCGGGTTTTTATCACTTTCCGCATTCCCGTCAATAGTGATAGGAGCATAACCTTGACGTACATAAATATCATGTTCGCAAGTGTAATTGTGATAGCGCACACGTACGATAGCGCAACGGGGAGTAGAGTTTTCTGCAATTGTACCCTTAAAATCAATCCAGAAATCTATCGGATGCTCACCTGCTCCTTCTATACTTTTCACACCTGTCTGTTGCGCATTGTCACTTCCACTTCCTTCTACAGTAGAACGCAACGTAATGAAATCGTCTCCTCCCTCAACAATAGTAGCACTCCATGCTCCTTCGGAATTGAACGGCTTAAAATCTTCGGCATCGTCATAAGGCAGACGCATAAGCGTCACATGAAAATTATCACTATTACCCGCACTGCGCCATACGCCTTTCGGATTCTCAATACGACGTACTTGTATCATATCCAAATAAGCTGTCTTGGGAACATAGGTACCTGTGACATCGTCTTTCACCTGTATGGTAAACTTGATTCTCTCTTTTCGGGGATAGGCCGAATATGGATTATTTCCTGTAAAGCCTGTTTTTGTCACAAGCTCTTTGGCACGGGTATATAACGGAATAGTAAAAATATGTTCATTTCCATTACTTTTTACCGAATATTCACCGTCAGCCAAATCATCGGCGCCAATATTGCTAATCTTATAACTTCTGTTTCCTTTATTTTTTTCATTATAATAGGTCTCGTTGTATTTCGTATTAATAGGGGTCTGCCATGAGGGCTTGTCTTCGTATCCGGGAACTACAATCTTCACAAGGGAGGTCTTTCTCAATGACAAAAAGCTGTTCCATGGACCGTCGTTATAAATCCACCCTGAATAATAAAAGTCATTAGGAACTGTCGGAAATGCACTTGTTCCATTTCCCCATGGTCTCCAACCTGTAAACCCGGTATCTTCATCCTTGCCTAGGATTTTTGCATCCAAAGTAGAATTGGGCTTTATTTCACCCACTACTTTCAGGGTCACATTCATTGATTTATTATAAAGGTAAGAGATATATTGAGGGGTGCTCACATAGATATCGGACGGTTCTTCATACTCGATATGCCAGTCGGCATCGTTTCCGTAACCTTTGAATTTAAGAGTCAACTTATAATGGGTATTACGCGTTGCATTATAGTCGGTAGTAACGTCTTGCCCCAACATAAAACGGAACTTGATAGGTCCCGCTCCCACATGTTCGTTTGCCGCCGTACAACGGTAGTATCCTGTCACCTCAACATAGGTACCATAAGGTTTCTCGTCTTTCCAACCGGAGCCTTCTTCTTGCTCATCAGGGTCGGGATAGTCGATATCTACGCCATTCTGCGACTGCTTCTTAGACTTACCTTTTCCTTGCATATTCTCGTAGAAGAAAAGCGATTGTGCCTTATGGGCATGGGTGTTCGTTATAATATCTTGTTCATCTCCTTCTTCTCCCTTACCCATATAGCGATGCAAATCATTGCAGATATGTATATAGTTTTCGGGCGTAAGAACGGAAAGATCTGCAGGCAATTTCTGGATTTTGATCGACTTTCCTTCCGAATATAAACCATTGGATGCAGTATAGCGTTCCGAACGAGCATGCATCTCAGGTTTCCAATCGGGATCCTTATAAGAATCCGGATCAGGAACATCTTCTGAAACTAATCCCGGAGTATTCGGATTACCCAACGAACAGGTTTTGGGAATATCTTTCAGAATAACGTTTTCGATATAAATCTGCACATTGGCATAAAGCCCGGAACCGTCAAATGCCACAGTCACCTTGGACGCGGCGCGACGCAACCAACTATGAAGTTGTACGCCCGGGGAATTAATGGTAACAAGATCATCCGGAGCATTACGGTCGGGAGTGAGACTGAACACACCGAACATCTCGCTATTTTGGGAAATATCATCAGGATCCCACTGAAGGGAGATTGCTTTCAATCCTTCACGGGTAGTAATTTTATCCTTATACTGCGTTAGATCTCCCATATTGGCAACAGCATAGATATAATACTTACCCCGCTTTATCGGACGGAGCTTGAACATTGCCGTACCGGTCTTACTATCCTCGAACTGGTTACCCTGTTCGTCTTTGTCTTCATCTATCCGGTTATCTTCCAGATTATAACTCCAACCACTTACATCGGGATCAATGACAAGGCCCTCACCTTTAACTATATAATTATGAACTAATTTTCCTGTCGTATCATAAAACAACATGCAGAGTGAATTTATATTCTGAATGGCATTGCCTTCATCACCTCCTTCGGCACGGGTAGTCCCCAGTGCTGCATCCTCCTGATCGAAACACAGGGTTACCGAAAGGGTGGCATTGCCTTCGCCTATCTCTTCATTCATAAAGTAATCATCCCGGCAAGCTGTCGGTATGAACTGCAACATAAGCAAAATAATACAAAATATAATATCTTTCTTTCTCATACAATATCAATTCTTAGTTTCAGGTTTGAGTCCGAACTCCGGCTCAAGAATCACTTCCGCATAGGGTACTACTTGCACTTTTACTTCGTCTTTTTCCGTAAAGGTGATATCAACCAGTACATGTGTGTTACGAAATAGAGCCTTTAGATTTGGAAAGGTCTTGGTAAACGACAGTTCTTTGCCATTCTCGGACATGTCGAGCTTCAAGGTGTATTCTTGTTCACCGTATGTAGCCGATCCGGCTTTCAGTTTTTTACTTTCCGGAAGGTAAAATACCGGGAAGACCGCTTTGCCGGGTTGGTCACCCGTCATACTCGGCACTTCTAATGATCCGTTAACTGTGACTTCCTGATGAGAAGTTTCCGAAGGGATATCGTAAGCTTGTATCCAGCCTCTCTTATCTGCCAGTTCCACATCATCCGGTGATTGTTGAGATTCATCCGCTACTTTCTTCAGCCAGTTTATCCAATAAAGCGATTCATCGTCAAAAGACATGAACAACGGTTCCCGTTTATGAGGAATCAGATAAGTAGCCCCAGCAATATCAGAAATATGAATAGCATCTATACTGACTTTACTCTTACGCTTGTTCGTGAAACGAAAAGCGAACTTCGTTGCAGCACGTACCAAATAGAATTCACGTTCTACCAGATTCTCTGCTTTAACCGGAACGTCATATACCGAACTCATTGGTATAGGATTCTTATAATCGGGAATGAAAACGAAATTGTCAACAATGCTTGCGAAAGTAGTGTTACCAGTCGTCAATGTCTCCAATTGTTCGTGAAGATCAGTAGATGCGTTCTCTTCATTAGCTATCAGATAGATTTTCTTTGTTTCATTCCGTGTCACTTTGAAAATCCTGTAACACTCCGTTTGGGGAATCTCACCGAAATCAATATACATATTGTGTTCCACAGTACCGTTTTCATGAAGAATAACGATACGCAGTGTATACATATATTCGACAGGATTATCTACTGCATCATTCACTCTATCGGATACACGCGTTTGATCAAGAAGACCGGTACGCAGAACGAGTATGGCAGTATCGTCGTCCGGCTGTACCTCGTCCGTATAACTTACCTCCCCTCCCCTACAAGATGCCGACAATAAAGCCCAGCTGACAAGTATTGTCATCCATACAATATGTCGTAGTATTTCTTTCATTCCTTTTTCTTCTTTTTTCAAAAGATGTTACTCAATCTACATCTACGTTAGAGAGTACCACCCTCCATGAGTTGATTAGTATCACGCTATTTATCCACTGATTTTGCTCGTCGAGGAAGAATGTCATATTGTATTCATCCTGTCGGTCGAGGTATTCCTGGTCGCTCATTTTTCTATTGTAATTACCTTTCACCAGAAGGGCATAATCGATAATAGGAATAGAAGCTACCAGTTTCCCTTCAGTGGTACGAATAATCAACATCGGACGCGAATACAGACTCCAGTCCCGCAAGACAAGTCTGCTCACCGTAAGTTCCGCCACGGCAACTTTGACAATTGTTGTTACACGACTTTCTTTTCCTGTCGCAATGTCCACACCAGCTTCACCCGAATAAGTAGACCACGCACGATAAACGATCGGCTCGTCTTCTTTCAGTGTATTGTCATGCGCTATCCAACCATTACGGTCTTCAATAGAAAAAGTAAAGTCGTCAACATTTATATCTTGTCCCGAAAGGTGCTGAAGCACTACACGGAACACATTCGTATCTTTCGTCAGTGGCATGACGTATGTATAATCACCTCCGTCGTCATTGGCAGGCAAACTTACGTCAAGAGAACCATGAAACAAAGGATGCAGGTCCTTATTGGAATAGGAAACACCAGTCGCTTTGTCTAGATAACGGTTCAATTTACAGTGCAAGTCTGTCATCCGGCAATTGTGCGAGGCATCGGTCACTGTAAATGACTCACCATTATCAAGACCACACCATGCCATAAGGTGATAATCACCGGGAGCAAGCTCCAGTTTCATGGTGTAATCACCGGATGCAAGGATTTCACCCTGTTCGTCAGCTTGCCACACCAACTCGCCATTAGAGTTAAAGGCATAAAGTCTGACCGACTTCACCTCATGGGTGAAAGCGTCGGCAAACTTCATGTTCATGTCATAACGAAATTTCAGATGATAGGTCACTGAACAATCGCCTTCATCGTCATAAATAGCATTGTCACACGACACCAACAAAAGTAATTCTACAAGGATTACCCATGCTTTCATCCCAAAATTTCTGATATAAGACGGTTTGTCCATTCTACATAATTATTGTTGTAATAGTATATAGTTTACAATACCTCATTACAGGTTGTCACCATTCAAGGTCGATGTTCTGTTTTACTACTCGCCATGAAAGGATATTAATACGTGCACCCAGATATGTTTCGTCATTAGTAGGCTTCTGCGGAACAATCACTTCTTCCGGATCAAGAACCGGCGTTCCAAGACCGGATACCGAATTAATAGCAATGTCATAAATATGATTACGCACAATTCCATATTTACCGTCGGTGTCATCCACTCCCGGGAAATCGTTCAGATGCTTGATGTCAGTATAATAGTAAGCTTGTCCACTCGACCAAACCCTTGCTCCGGGCATATTTGCCAGAACATCATTTACATCGTCAAGATTGGCGTATGCTGTATGATCGGCTTTATAAAAAGTATCGGTTACGCCTTTCTTCAATTGAAGGTAGCTTAAATATCTGCCACTATTTTCTGACTCGTTATCGGCATTGCCTGACTTTATGCCGGAAACGAGCTCTACTTTGTCTTTGGTAATCGGAGTATAGATTTCTTTAGCATCTGCTGTTCCTGCACCCTCTATTGTTTTAGTATAAATCTGATCCTGCACAACACTCAACATTGCTGTCATCGCATTATCTTTTGTGTAGTCCGTACCACCCCACTTAGCCAGATCAATGGGATGAGCAACGTTACTATCATCAATAGTCACTAATACGGCAGCAATAATTGCTTGGGTACGGTTACTTACCTCCGTCGCCGGATTATAGGAGCTCTTCTTACCGGTCTCATACTTATCTGCAGCATTTTCCTGACAATATAAGTTTGTACCATTATATGATTTAGAGCTGTTGTCGCTTGCGCCTTGAGTACCTACTTTACCTGCAATCTGATCATACGGTAAATAATCAAATGTGAGACCGTCAGGATTCATTGCCCAATATGAACGATGATATTCAGGATGATTCCAACTCCAAACCGGTGTGAACGCCCAAGCGGAATTAACTTTCTTAAAGAGGTATGACTGAGAAGCAGTAGATGTCACTTCCCAACCTGTGAAGATTACATATACATCTTTACCGTCAACTTGAATAAATTCGGAACCGTCCTTACTCTTTTTTAATTTCACGGCAGTATATTTTTTATCATTATCGCCATAGGTTACATCATTTTTAAGAGTCATATCCTTCCAATCGGTATATAACCGTACTTTAGCTAAAACACGCTCTACATACACATTTACCGGAGATTTTTTTGCTTCATCTTCAGTCTTTTTGAGAGCACTCGCCGGTATGTTCACTTCACAACAGAAATTATCCGAACCAAACACAGAACTTGTCATCAAGAACTTTGAGTCCTTTACATAACTATATGAACCAAACTTTCCTCGAAGTGTAGCAAGGTCCATGCTAGCCGTACCCAGTGCTATTTTCTCATGATTAATCACAGCGACCATAGATTTAAGTTGGTCTAAGTTGTCGCCCTCCCTGGTATTGATAACAATTACCGCATTCAACTTTTTCTCAATATTAGGCATATCCTGTCCGGCAGACTCAGTTTCGTCCTTTTTACAGTCATAGTAATTCGTACCGTCGCTTTTAACTGGACAAGGACTACCATTCTCCTTGAAAAAATAAAAACGAACCGATTCTACATCATTTTCAACACTTTCCCCTTCTTCATAAAGATCTCCGGACTGATCACCTGCCGCTCGCGTCCTAAAGCCAGTAGTATTCGTAATATCGACAGACATAAAACGAGCGTCAACATTAGTTTCAGAGAGATCATTCTCAGTCATGTCACTGTTGGAACAAGCACTAAGAACCATTATTCCTAACAAGTTCCAAAATAAATTTGATAACTTCATATAAGTATATATTAATGGATTAATAAATTATTTATCTATTTTATCTATCTCAAGCAAAATGATTTCAGCCTGTTGCACTCCTTTGTTCTTCGCCTCATTCAACTGCTTGCGTGCAACGGTGTAATCTTCAACAAGAAAAGCATAAACTCCACGAGCATATAGTGCCTCGGGTGAATCTCCCCCTTTCTGGAGATAACGCTTTGCATTTTCAACGTCTTTACGCTGCATTGCTGAGTTTGCCGCATTCAGATTGGCTATCTCATCGTTAGGATACATCCTTACAGCTGTTTCAAACACATCATTGAACTCAACGCTCCCCGGCTCGTAAGTCTGAGCCACAAGATAAAACTCATTGAGACTGAGTTTTTGAGGCTGTGTCTGCATGATACGTTTTATCTCTTCTACGTCACTAAAACTACGAATAGTATAGTCAATACGATAATCTGTGTGACGCAATGCAGGATAACAATTCTGCAATAGAAAACGATATTCTTCAGGATAAGTCCGTTTAATTTTTGCTTCTTTCGCGTCAGGGTCTAAACGACTGTCAATCATGCCCAGTATCTCCGAACGATGCACAAGATTGGATTTTTCGACATATTGACGCAATCCTTTCCAATCTTCCGGTTCATACTCTGTAACAATCACACTGTCATTAAAATGATATAGTTGCTTGATATGATTCTTTAATGCAGCTGTACGACCTATCGCCAGATCCCGATTATGAGAATATGGACTTTCGGGAGAAGCGTAACCTTTGAGCCATACGGAAGTTATGACTACATCCTTGTCATTACGGACTGAATCAATAGAGGCCTGTATTTTACCGAGTTCGTATGTATTCCGCCGATACTCAGGATATATCACTGTCTTATCAACCGGAAAATCGATGAAAGCAGAACCGGAAAGTGAACGATGCTTAACAGTTTCTGCCTGCGGATGAATATAAAGTAACTGTGGACTGAAAGGAAGCGCTTCAACGTATGAGTCCAATGGATCGTTCCATTCCGCTAATAGTGTATTACAACAACCGTAATCACTGCGATACAACTCCAATGAGGCACCATTCATCCATTTATAATAGGGTACTATTGCATGATATACTACACTTTCAGGTTTCGAACGTGCTTTAAAAGACATTTCATCTTTGCCGGATAGCATACTCTCACCATTCCGTACATAATAATAATAACGCTGACGCCCATAAACGCCTACTGAAGGAAGTTCCAAAGTATCTACTGTACTGATAAAACGAGGAGTGAGCAATACGGCTCTATTGCTTTCCACATCCAGACGTGATAGATTCATATTCATATCAACTACCATATATTCACCGTTTCGTTCAATCTTCAGATTGTCGGCTATCACTCCGGTTGTTTGTTGGGCATTCAGCATACAACTTGTTCCAAATAAGGCTGTTATAATTAGGTAAGTTCGTTTCATAGCATACTCTTTTAGAATAAATAGACTAAATTCACCGCTGCTTTAGTGGGACCAAAGTAGTTGTGTGGTTTGTTCTTCTCTATCTTCTTTCCACACCCGGCACATTTAAATCGGTCATAACGGGTATAAGAATAGCCGACTCCTATCTCTGTTTCGAAATTCCAGTGCCGCCCTAATATCCAGGTATAACCGTAAGCAATACCTCCACCTAGAAACCAACCTTGATACCTAGTGTCTTTAAGAGTAGAAAAATCAGTACCAAGCAATTTGAAATTAATATCAATACCGCCTAAATTATACTGCCCGCCATGAACATGGATTCCGATAAAATGGCCTGCAAACCGGTCACAGAACCAATAACGAGCTTCAGGTTGCACCGCCCAATGTTTCCACCGACGACTATGCGATAAAGTCCATGCGTTGAGTCCTCCACTAACGTCCAACGTCCAACGCGGAGCAAGCCCTACCTCGATGCCTGCATTTATATTCATAAAAGCATCAGATAGAATATTAGTCTTTAACGCTACATCCTGCGCATTTACTGTATGAACCACACTTATCGTGGTCATTATCAGAAGAAAAATCCCTCGTTTCATTATTTGTGTGTATTCTTGTTCTTTATAATTATTGTAATTTCACCTTAAATAACTAGTCAAACAGACATAATAAAAATAAATTTTATCAGTAACAAAAAAATACAGTTAGTGAAACTGTATTTTCTCTTTTTAATATGTTTATACTGATCGTTTGTTTGATAGGTTATTGGGATACTTCTCTTATCAAGAAAAGTATTAGACGATGCAAAGTTATAAAAAATGGGATATATGATATTATATTCAATAAGAAATTATGCTTTATAACAAAAAAAATTAGCTTCTTTTATTAAATGTTAAGCCGCTTATCATAACAATACAATATCGATATCTTAAAAAAAACAAACTTAGCTTATACTACTTACGTATAAATTATATTTAAATAAAATGATAGCAATATAGCAAATAGAGAAATAAAAAAGCTGAATAACTTTTACAGTTAAACAGCCTTTCGTTATTTTTTAACTAGCTTTTTCAAGAATACAACCTACCACTTATAATTAATACCGAAACTTAGCAATTCTTTCAACTGGAAGAAGCTGTCGCCTTCAGTCGGCTTGGAGCTATCGTCAAAACGAGTATGCACATAAAGTTTTGTGGACAAATAACGGTTCAAAATAAAGTTGAAAGTATTTTCCCATTCCACACGTGCCCAATGATAATTGGTCAGATAGTTGAGACGGGATTCCAATGTAACGGCAGTGATAATATTCCAATTGAATGTCGATTGCAATTGAGAACCGAAATCATTCTTTGAACATTTGCCTTTTTCCAAGCCGAATTTAGTTTCATCTACTTCTGAATTACCGATGTAACGCAAGTTATAGGTCAATGGAGCCATAAACACGGAAAGGTTGAATTTCTTCTTGTTCAGTTTATAGTCCATACCGATACTGACTGCTAAATCTGCCGGAGACATGAAAGCAGAAACCAAATCTTCACTATTGGCCTTGTATCCATGGCAAAACTGAGTCTTGAACTCTGAAGAAATCGTATAATACCAATTTTTAAGTGCTCTTAAACCTAACTTATTATATAAGCGGAGTTGGTCGGTATTAAAGAGGTATTTATGGTATTCATCCGACGGAGTGGAAGTCATGCCCAACTTAGCTTCAAGCTGATTCTCGAACAAGATCTTCTCGTTGTCGTTGTAATTTGCAAATATCTGAAAAGTAGCTAATCCGGAGAAGTTACTTTCTCCTCCCTTATACCAGTTGTCCGAAAGGTGGTTCTGGCTGATCTGCAACGATCCGTTACCACCGGTCACCCACCAGTTAGGCTTGCTGATCTTAATATCGGCCTTCCCTACATTATCACTCATCTCCTCACGCTGAAACAAATGAATAACGTTTGCTTTCGGGGATATTTTCGGCTTCACATCCCGACGGAAAACATCACGGCTCATGATCCGGTCTTCCGTAGTAACAACCAATTCCGGACGTTTCAGATAAAGATCCATTAATGCGTTGTTGACCAGCATATTGGCTCGTTTGGTTTTAGTAAATACCAGCGTATCATAAGGCAAAAGCTCTGCCGTTAGATTCGGAGTAGTATCCAATTGTATCGGCTTCCAGTCTATTGTAGAATATTGCTTCATCGGAGCATAATAATATGCCAATGGAGTAAACAGGCGAAAATAATCGGGGTCGGAAGGAATATAACGTGCCGGCACAGAAGGATCATTCAGATAATCCAACTGAGCAATATACTTATTATATAAATAGGAAACTGTATCCAACTTAGGAGTCGGTCCCGACATATTGAGTTTCAGCATCAAATATTTCTGAAGCTCCGTTGAAAGCGTATCCGATCGCACCACCTTGGCTTTCGCCACCACTGTTGAAGACTTTGTTACCTTCTTGGAAGGCTTGACAGCCTGTACAGGAGCAATCTGTACTGAATCGGTCGGAATTATGGAATCTTGAACGGACTCCTGTGCAGAAAGCGGCAACATGAATAACAGCTGAGTAAAAGCTGAAAATAAAATAATAACTCTCTTCATATTTGTCTATGGTTTAGGATGCAAAGCTACATTATTTTGTTTAGAAATCATAGGATTCTTTCAAAATTGCATTTTTTAATAAAATTGTAGCCGCGAAAGTCTGCAATCTTCCTCTTTTTTTTATAATTTTGCGCTTTTTAAGTTCGTAAGAATTTGACTAAGTAAACAATTATTAAAACAGTTATAGCTGTGGGAGAAACAAAGTATATTTTCGTCACCGGTGGTGTTGCCTCTTCATTAGGAAAAGGGATCATCTCATCATCCATCGGTAAGTTGCTGCAAGCAAGAGGTTATAATGTAACCATTCAGAAGTTTGACCCGTATATCAACATCGACCCGGGAACATTGAATCCTTATGAGCACGGAGAGTGCTATGTAACCGTAGACGGACACGAAGCCGACCTCGACCTGGGACACTACGAAAGATTCCTAGGCATACAAACGACAAAGGCGAACAACATTACTACGGGACGCATCTACAAGAGCGTCATTGATAAAGAACGTCGTGGTGATTATTTGGGTAAAACCATTCAGGTGATTCCTCATATCACAGATGAGATCAAACGGAACGTAAAGTTGCTCGGCAACAAATACAAGTTCGATTTTGTAATTACTGAAATCGGCGGTACGGTAGGCGACATCGAGTCACTCCCCTACCTCGAAAGCATCCGTCAGTTGAAATGGGAACTAGGCAAGAACGCTCTTTGCGTACACCTGACTTATGTTCCTTATCTTGCCGCTGCCGGAGAACTGAAAACTAAACCGACACAACACTCGGTTAAAGAACTTCAGAGCGTAGGTATCCAACCGGATATACTGGTATTGCGTGCCGAACATCCATTGAGTGACGGACTGCGTAAGAAAGTAGCACAATTCTGTAATGTAGACGACAAAGCCGTAGTGCAGTCTATTGACGCGGAAACTATCTATGAAGTTCCTATCCTGATGCAGGCACAGGGACTGGACAGCACCATTCTTGAAAAAATGGGATTGCCGGTAGGTGAAACTCCGGGACTCGGTCCATGGCGTAAATTCCTTGAACGCCGGCATGCTGCAGAAACAAAAGAACCGATCAATATCGCTTTGGTTGGAAAATACGACTTGCAGGATGCTTACAAGTCAATCCGTGAGGCTTTGTCACAGGCTGGTACTTACAACGACCGTAAAGTAGAAGTACATTTCGTTAACAGTGAAAAACTGACTGACGAAAATGTAGGCGAAGCACTGAAAGGTATGGCGGGGGTGATGATCGGTCCGGGATTCGGTCAACGTGGTATCGACGGCAAGTTTGTTGCTATCAAATATACGCGTACACATGATATTCCGACTTTCGGTATTTGTCTGGGCATGCAATGTATCGCTATCGAGTTTGCCCGTAACGTACTGGGATTTGCTGATGCCAACTCACGTGAAATGGATGAAAAGACTCCGCATAACGTGATTGACATCATGGAAGAACAGAAGGCAATTACCAACATGGGCGGTACGATGCGTCTGGGTGCTTACGAATGTGTATTGCAGAAAGGTTCGAAAGTTTTTGAAGCTTATGGACAAGAACATATTCAGGAGCGCCACCGTCACCGTTACGAGTTCAACAACGACTACAAAGCACAATACGAAGCCGCCGGCATGAAATGCACTGGTATCAATCCGGAATCGGATCTAGTGGAAATCGTAGAGATTCCGGCTTTGAAGTGGTATGTCGGTACTCAGTTTCATCCGGAATACAGCAGTACGGTATTGAACCCTCATCCGTTGTTCGTGGCGTTTGTGAAAGCTGCTATCGAAAACGAAAAGTAATTTATAATTTGTAATTAAAATAAGAATGGATAAAAATACCATTACAGGTCTCGTTTTAATAGGTATATTATTGGTAGGATTCAGTTTTCTGAGCCGTCCGAGCGAGGAGCAGATTGCTGCACAGAAGAAATACTACGATTCCATTGCCTTGGTACAACAGCAAGAGGAAGCGCTGAAAGCGAAAACGGAAGCCGCATTGGCCAACAACAAGAAAGAAGCTGCAACAACAGCCGATTCTTCCGCCTTGTTCTTCAACGCCATGCACGGAACTGATTCTAAAATCAGCATCCAGAACAATGTAGCGGAAATCACTTTTGCAACAAAAGGCGGACGTGTATATTCAGCTACACTGAAAGAGTACATGGCACAGGATAAAAAGACACCGATTGTACTGTTCGACGGTGATGATGCTTCGATGAACTTCAACTTCTATAACAAGGAAGGGGCGATCCAGACAAAGGATTACTTCTTTGAAGCAGTGAACAAGACGGACAGCAGCGTGACTATGCGTCTGGCTGCGGATAGCGCAAGCTACATCGATTTCATCTATACACTGAAACCGGACAGCTACCTGATGAACTTTGAAATCAAAGCGACAGGTATGGCAGACAAATTGGCCAGCACTAACTATGTAGATATTGACTGGTCCCAACGTGCCCGCCAACTGGAAAAAGGTTTCACTTATGAGAACCGTCTGTCTGAGTTGACTTATAAAGTAACGGGAGATGATGTAGATAACTTGTCGGCTGCCAAAGATGATAGTCAGGAGCTGCAAGGACACATCGACTGGGTAGCTTTTAAGAATCAGTTCTTCTCTTCTGTATTCATCGCCGAACAGGACTTCGATAAGGTTTCCGTAAAATCAAGAATGGAACAGCAAGGCAGCGGATATATCAAAGATTATTCCGCTGAAATGAATACCTTCTTTGATCCTAGCGGAAAAGAACCGACAGAGATGCACTTCTATTTCGGTCCAAACCACTTTAAGACACTGAAAGCGTTGGATAAAGGCCGTACTGAGAAATGGGAGCTTCACAGACTGGTATATCTGGGCTGGCCATTGATTCGCTGGATTAATCAGTTTATCACAATCAACGTATTCGACTGGTTATCCGGTTGGGGCTTGAGCATGGGTATCGTACTGTTGATTCTGACTATCATGGTAAAAGTCGTGGTTTACCCCGCTACCTGGAAAACGTATATGTCATCTGCGAAGATGCGTGTACTGAAACCGAAAATCGACGAAATCAACAAGAAGTATCCGAAGCAGGAAGATGCAATGAAGAAGCAACAGGAAGTCATGGGACTTTACAGTCAGTATGGTGTGAGTCCAATGGGCGGCTGTCTGCCGATGTTATTACAGTTCCCGATTTTAATGGCCTTGTTTATGTTTGTACCAAGCGCTATTGAATTGCGTCAACAAAGTTTCTTGTGGGCGGATGACCTTTCTACTTATGATGCATTCATCACGTTCCCATTCCATATTCCGTTCCTAGGTAACCACCTCAGCTTGTTCTGCTTGCTGATGACAGTAACAAACATCTTGAATACGAAGTATACAATGTCGATGCAGGACACAGGAGCACAACCACAAATGGCGGCGATGAAGTGGATGATGTATCTGATGCCGATTATGTTCTTGTTTGTCTTGAACGATTATCCGTCAGGCTTGAACTATTACTACTTCGTATCGACATTGATTAGTGTGGGAACTATGATTCTTCTTCGTAAAACGACCAATGAAACGAAATTGTTGGCTATTCTGGAAGCGAATAAGAAG
Organism: uncultured Bacteroides sp.; assembly: GCA_959606905.1. The sequence goes on from CAUHML010000034.1 coordinate 15,911, forward strand.
GATCCGAAACAAATGAAAAAGACCGGATTTGCTGCCCGCTTGGAGGCGATGCAAAAGCAACAGGAACAGTTGCAGCAGCAAAGACAGAATAAGAAATAAGGAGAATTTCCTGAATATATTCTGAGAAAGCCGGACACCTATTTTTGGTTGCCCGGCTTTCTTTCTCTAATAATTAATCGTATGAAAACTAAATATACTTATAAACAAATCTGGACTATCGCCTACCCTATTCTGATTAGCCTGATTATGGAGCAGCTCATCGGCATGACGGATACTGCTTTTCTGGGACGTGTCGGCGAGATTGAACTGGGGGCATCTGCCATTGCCGGTGTATACTACCTCGCTATCTTTATGATGGCATTCGGTTTCAGTATCGGAGCACAGATTTTGATTGCACGCCGTAACGGTGAAGGTAATTACAAAGAAATCGGTCCGATCTTCTATCAAGGTGTCTATTTCTTATTGGTAGTGGCAGCTATACTATTTACACTGTCTGTTGTATTTTCACCACATATCCTGAAGAATATCATTTCATCCCCACATATCTATAATGCAGCCGAAAGTTACATCCATTGGAGGGTTTATGGCTTCTTTTTCTCGTTTGTCGGTGTGATGTTCCGCGCATTCTTTGTAGGAACGACACAGACCAAGACGTTGACACTAAACTCGATCGTAATGGTGTTATCGAATGTGGTATTCAATTATATCCTGATCTTCGGTAAATTCGGGTTCCCGCAACTGGGTATTGCAGGGGCTGCTATCGGTTCGTCTTTATCGGAACTGGTATCGGTGATTTTCTTTATCATCTATACTTGGAAACGGATTGACTGCAAGAAGTATGCTTTGAATATCCTGCCTAAATTCCGGAGTCAGACGCTGAAACGGATTCTGAATATTTCAGTCTGGACTATGATTCAGAACTTCGTCTCTCTGTCTACTTGGTTTATGTTCTTCCTTTTTGTGGAACATCTTGGAGAACGGTCGCTGGCTATCGCCAATATAATCCGCAATGTATCGGGGATTCCGTTTATGATTGCAATGGCTTTTGCCGCTACCTGCGGTTCGCTGGTCAGCAACCTTATCGGTGCAGGCGAACAGGATTGTGTACGGGGAACTATCAGGCAGCATATCCGCATCGGGTATGTATTTGTAATTCCAATATTGATCTTTTTCTGTCTATTCCCAGATCTGGTTCTGAGTATTTACACGGATATGCCTGATTTGCGGGAAGCGTCTATTCCTTCTCTTTGGGTGTTATGCTCGGCCTATCTGGTTCTAGTACCTGCCAACGTCTATTTTCAGTCGGTATCCGGTACGGGAAACACGCGCACGGCTTTAGCTATGGAACTGTGTGTACTGGCAATCTATGTTACTTATGCAACCTACTTTATACTATATATGCGAATGGATATCGCATTTGCCTGGACTACGGAAAGTGTATACGGCATTTTCATTCTAATATTCTGTTACAGGTATATGAAGAAAGGAAACTGGCAGAAAAAGAAGATTTGAATCCTTTTTTCATTATCTTCGCAAGAAAATAAACATTTTATAAAATATATGAGACAAGCTAATTTATTTATGATGTCGGCAGCAATGTTGTTAGCTGCCTGCGGAGGCACAAAAGACGCAGGCAAAACAGACCAAGTGCTTATCGAGAAATCGAACATTAAGATTGAAGGGAAACGTATGACTCCCGAGGCACTCTGGGCTATGGGACGTATCGGCGGATTCGCAGTATCGCCTGACGGAAAGAAAATTGCGTATACGGTGGCCTATTACAGCGTACCGGAGAACAAGAGTAACCGCGAAGTTTTCGTGATGAACGCAGACGGTAGCGATAACCAACAGATCACACGCACACCTTATCAGGAAAATGAAGTGACATGGATAAAAGGAGGTACTAAGCTCGCCTTTCTGAGTAACGACAATGGAAGCAGCCAGCTCTACGAAATGAATCCGGACGGCAGCGAACGCAAGCAACTGACCAACTACGACGGTGACATCGAAGGATATTCTATCTCACCGGACGGCAAGAAACTGCTATTTATCTCACAGGTAAAAACTAAAGAGAGTACGGCTGACAAGTATCCGGACCTCCCGAAAGCCACAGGTATCATCGTCACTGACCTGATGTACAAGCATTGGGATGAATGGGTAACGACTGCTCCACATCCTTTTATTGCAGATTTTGACGGCAACGGCATTTCAAATGTTGTAGATATTCTTGAAGGCGAACCTTACGAAAGCCCGATGAAGCCTTGGGGCGGCATAGAGCAACTGGCTTGGAATACAACTTCGGATAAGGTGGCTTATACCTGCCGAAAAAAAACAGGGTTGGAGTATGCCATTTCAACCAACTCGGATATTTATGTGTATAACCTGAATACCAAAGAGACGAAAAATATCACCGAAGAAAATAAAGGATATGATACAAATCCGCAATATTCACCGGACGGCAAGTATATTGCCTGGCAGAGCATGGAGCGTGACGGCTACGAGGCTGACTTAAACCGCTTGTTCATCATGAATCTGGAGACGGGTGAAAAGCGTTTTATCAGCAAAGCTTTTGAATCGAATGTAGACGCATTTGTATGGGGAGCTGACGCCAAGACTATTTACTTCACAGGAGTATGGCACGGAGAATCACAGATTTATGCACTTAATCTGGCGAATGATTCTGTTAAAGCCATTACTTCCGGAATGTATGATTATGAAGGGGTCGCTTTATTCGGGGATAAACTGATTGCAAAACGTCATTCGATGAGCATGGGTGATGAAATTTATGCAGTAGCATTAGACGGTTTGGCAACTCAACTGACACAAGAGAACAAGTTGATCTACGACCAATTGGAAATGGGTAAGGTGGAAGGTCGCTGGATGAAGACTACTGACGGCAAGCAAATGTTGACATGGGTAATCTATCCCCCGCAATTTGACCCGAACAAGAAGTATCCGACATTGTTGTTCTGCGAAGGAGGTCCCCAGAGTCCGGTAAGCCAGTTCTGGTCTTATCGCTGGAATTTCCAGATTATGGCAGCTAATGATTATATCATTGTTGCTCCCAACCGTCGTGGATTGCCGGGATTCGGTGTGGAATGGAATGAACAAATCAGTGGTGATTACGGTGGTCAGTGTATGAAGGATTATTTCACGGCTATTGATGAGATAGCGAAAGAATCGTATGTCGACAAAGATCGCCTGGGATGTGTAGGTGCCAGCTTCGGAGGATTCTCCGTTTATTGGTTAGCAGGACATCACGACAAACGCTTCAAGGCATTCATCGCTCACGACGGTATCTTCAACATGGAAATGCAATATCTGGAAACAGAAGAAAAATGGTTTGCTAACTGGGATATGGGCGGTGCATACTGGGAGAGACAAAACCCGGTGGCGCAACGCACCTTCGCCAACTCCCCTCACCTCTTTGTAGAGAAATGGGATACTCCAATCCTTTGTATCCATGGAGAAAAAGATTATCGTATCCTAGCCAATCAGGCAATGGCTGCTTTCGATGCTGCCATAATGCGTGGCGTTCCGGCAGAACTGCTAATTTATCCGGATGAGAATCACTGGGTACTGAAACCGCAAAATGGCGTTTTGTGGCAACGTACTTTCTTCGAGTGGCTGGATAAATGGGTAAAGAAGGCTCCTTCAGAGTAAGACCTCGAGTAAATAAGATAAACTCCGAAAGGTGAAAAATCAACGAAGGCTCTATTCTCAATCATTGAGTTCAGAGCCTTCTACATTACATCCGTCAAAATTCGCTAAATTTACTCCGAATATATATTTTTAATCTCTACGATATACATTTTATGAAATCCTCCATGAGCACCACCATACCATTTCTCCAATGATTCTTTGTCCAAAAAGCATTCGGGTTTGATACCGTCCGCATAAAGTTTCTTACATTCCAGACTTAAACGGGCTTGTTCAAACACCACATTACCTCCTTCCGTAAAAACAGGCTTCAGGCCGGTTTCTTTGACTTTATCTGTATTACGACCTGACTTTGAACCGCATACTGCATGAATTTTCTTATTTTCTTCTCCTAAAAAAGAAAGTGTCAAGTAATCACTTTTTTCAATGAACTCATAAGTATATCTTTCGGGACGGACAAAGACAAAGGCTACAGGCTTATTCCACAGCCACCCAATGCCACCCCAACTTGCTGTCATAGTGTTGAACTTCTCCTTTGTTCCGGCTGTAATCAGCATCCATTCTTTTCCGATAGCTTCGAAAAAGTTGTCTTTTAAGTCTTTTACTTCTAATTTCTTCATCTCTTTATACATTTATAATTACTTCTTCTTGCTTAGTTTTACTATTTCTCCCAAATAAGGTATTTCTACCGGGATCTTTCTTTTCTTTGCTTCTGCCGCAAACACTTTAGGAGGATCGTGCAGAGGCTCATCCGACAGATCAAAAGTTCCATAATGCATAGGGATAGTAAGTCCTGCATGCATTTCTTCTGAGGCAGTCAGGGATTCGTAAGGGGAAATATGGTTGGGACGCATAAACCAACGGGGTTTGTATGCACCGATACCTAGCAAAGCATAATCAGGAGCACCGAACAAATCGGGAATCTCACGAAAATGGCTGGAATACCCTGTATCACCACTATAATAAAGTGAGATATTGTCACCCTGCAACATAAAGGCTCCCCATAACCGTTGACCGCCGTCACGCACAGAACGTTTGCTCCAATGCTGTGCAGGAAGGAAGGTTATCTTTAATCCTTCGTCTTCTATCTGTTGATACCAACCTGCTTCAACAATTTTCATTTCCGAGAACCAACTTTGAATCAATTCACCTGTTCCCAAGCCGCAAAACAGTTTCATCTGCGGATTATTTTTCAGCAAATGGGCGATACTTCGTTTATCCAGATGATCGAAATGATCATGACTGACAAGGAGATAATCAATCTCTGTAAAAATGTCGGGATTCGCAGGAAACTCACTTTGCCGTTTTACAAAGGGAATATTTCCGAATACGGGATCGAACATGACTCTTTTACCTGCCAATTGGAGGAAGAAAGAGTTATGCCCCAGCCATATCAACGAATCTCCCACTACGGCATCCAGCGAACGAAGATAGCAGACCTTCGGATCCCACTTCACAGCCTTCTTTTCTTTACGCTGAGGGTTAGGCGACAAACGCCATTTCAATACACTGCCCATACCCGGACGGAAGCGGTGTTGTCTGTTAAAAAAGCGCCCGCGCACCATCGGATTGCCTCGCCAATAAGGATTGACAGTAGCTAAACGTTCATTTCTCCTGAAACATATATGTTCACCCATTTTTATACTTATCGAATACGTCTTTACAAACTTAATAAAAAATCCCGATTTACCATAGATAAGAACAAACAAAAAATGTACCCTGGACACACTATCAGGGTACATTTAGTTATAAAAGAATAAATATTATCCTTTTTTAATAGAATAAACTTGGTTAAAAGTGGTGCAAACCATATAAAGGCAGTTGCCAGCCTAGTGCTGAAAGATTAATAATCATAATAACCGCACCCAATATCCACAGAATCAGTAACGACCACTTCAGTCCTGTCCCCATTGGTGCCCAATGGAACAACTGACGTAGAATCGTATATAAAAAAGCTCCCAAAGGAATACCAATCAAAGCAACCCCGGCAATCGTACCAAGTAACGTCATCATAGGAGTGACGGAAGCGATAGGTGTCCAGTCAATAGCAGGGAGTAATTCGTACAACAAGGCTCCCCCACTCACCGCTACGGCGATTGCTGCAAATACCAAAGCAACCAATACTATAGCAAGTACAAACAGCACCGGACAACAGATTATGACAAGAGCAACCAAGAATATCTTGAAGAAAACGGCAGCAATAGCCACAAACACGTCTCCTATCTTTTGCAAAAAGGTACGTGGTTTACCGGAATTCACATAATTATTTACCCCGTCCGCTACCCGTTCAAAACCGTCCGTCACCGTCTTGCCAATATTCTCAATCGTCACCGCTTCGCCACGCATACTTAATTTCTCGGCTGCTGTATGAGCCTCCGGTATCACAATCCACCCGACTATATAAAGTATAATCATCGGGCAATAAGGAACAAACACCAGTACAATCATCAGAATACGCACCAGTGTTATATCCCAACCGAGATATGCGGCCAATCCTGCTGCTACGCCCCCCAACAACTTACTGTCCGGGTCACGAAACAAACGGCGTGAACCGGCAGTTCGTGTATATGTCTGACTGGCAGAAGATGATTGCTCTGTTCGTTTATTGGACTCGGCATCATCTTCGGTAATTCCAAAATCTTCCGGTTTACCTACACGGGCTATAACTTCTTCCACATCCTGAACTGTAATGACTTGTTTTCCCGCAGCTACTTTTTCAGCAAATAATTCGGCAATACGCATCTCAATATCATTTACAATCTCCTCCGCACCCTCTTGTTTACGAAAGTAATGCTTCAGATTAGACAGATAATTGTCTAACAGACGGTAGGCATCATCATCTATATGATAGACAGTTCCACCTAAATTTACGGTCAATGTCTTTTTCATTTCTATTATTTCTTTATTCTAATTATCTATTGGCTATGTGATTTACTGTTTCGGTCAACTCTTTCCAAGAAAGTTCGAGTTCTCCCAAAAAAACTTCTCCCTTCTCCGTAAGTTTGTAGTACTTGCGAGGTGGCCCTTGCGTGGATTCCACCCACTCATAACTTAACAGATCATCATTTTTTAAACGCGTCAGCAATGGATACAAGGTACCTTCCACCACAATCAGTTGAGCTTCTTTTAACTTCTGAATAATATCCGAAGCGTAAGCAGGCTCCTTATGCAGCAAAAGCATGATGCAGTATTCAAGCATGCCTTTTCTCATCTGGGATTTTACATTGTCTACTTTCATTGTTCCTTTTCTTTTGAATGGCACAAATATATGTATTACTTTAGTACCTTGCATTGCAAAGTACTATAAATTAATAATAATTAAACTATCAAAGAGAATTCACCTTATTACAAAAAGAAATAATAGCTATATTTGTATCCCATTAAACTACAAAAAATAGGTATGTTGACAATTCAAAAAGTAACGGTTGCCGATTGTGAGCTTATTAATAAAATGGCAGGCGAAGTATTCCCTGCAACTTACAAGGAAATCCTATCTCCCGAACAATTGGATTATATGATGGACTGGATGTATGCTCCCGAGAATATACGCAAACAGATGGAAGAAGAAGGTCATGTCTATTTCATAGCCTACAAAGAGGGAAAGCCCTGTGGCTACGTTTCTGTGCAGCAACAGGAAAAAGATATTTTCCACCTCCAAAAGATTTATGTCCTCCCTCATTTTCAAGGTAGTCATTGTGGCAGCTTTTTATTTAAAGAAGCCATTAAATATATTAAAGAAATCCACCCGGAGCCTTGCCTTATGGAACTAAATGTGAATCGGAATAATAAGGCATTGCAGTTTTATCAACACATGGGAATGAGAAAGTTGAGGGAAGGTGATTTCCCGATTGGAAACGGATATTACATGAATGATTATATCATGGGACTGGATATTTGAAACAAAAGAAATATAGCGAAATAAAAATAGGGTAATAAATGATTTATATAATTCATTTATTACCCTAGATTTTTTATAAGTATACTATGTTATCTACATATAATACTTATGCTACTTTTTCTAATTTCTTCATAATAGAGAAAATAAACAGAGCAGATAACAGACAGCAAACAATCAATACACTCCATACCATCCACAACTGCATACCACCCCACAGATAACCAATAATAGCAACCAGATAATTACCAATAGCAGTAGCCACAAACCAGCCGCCCATCATCATACCTTTATACTTGGGAGGAGCTACTTTCGAAACAAAAGAGATACCCATTGGAGAAAGCAGCAATTCAGCAAAAGTCAAGACCAGATAAGTGGAGATCAGCCAGTTGGGAGAAACCAAAACATCCGGATTAATGCCTGCCGCTTCTACTTCTTTCGGAGTAGGAAGTCCCAAAGACCCAATGGCCAGAATCAAGAAACCACATGCTGCAATCACCATACCAATACCGATTTTACGTGGTGCGGAAGGCTCTTTTTTTCTTCTGGCCAAATAGCCAAAGACAGCCAAAGATACCGGAGTCAAAGCCACAACGAAGAACGGATTAAATTGCTGGAAGATTTGAGGAAGGATTTCCACTGTCGGATCCATGGAAGAATAACTCCATATTAATATGCCAAGGGAAGCCAATACAGCGACACCGGCAATCGCTTTACCACGTCCTGTTTTAGACTGGAATAAAGAGAACGCACCATAAACTACAATAATCAGAAGAACCAGATTCCATACATCAAATCCGATACGATCAAGCCCTGTTACAGATTGAGTAGTATAATCACGCGCAAAGAATGTCATTGTCAAACCATTCTGGTGGAATGCCATCCAAAAGAAAATTACTACGGCAAATACCAGTAACAAAGCTACAATACGTTCTTTAGTCTGTGCCGGAGTCAGTTCCGGTTCATTATAGTTATTCACTGCTTTAGCTTGCTTAGAATTATAGTCTGCATGCTTGAACATTGAATGACAACAAACATAAATTGCCATTGAAAGAATCAAAGAAATACAAGCCACAGCAAAACCATAATTATAGGCTTCAGACAATTTCTCTATATAAGTGGAACAGAAAGCGGACATATCACCGGTAAAACCTTGCGCAGCCTGCAAGCTACTAAGAGTAGCATTTCCTTCCGGAGTAATAGTACCATTAAGGAATTGATGCGCCAACGAAGGAATCTGAGCATTATAGGTGAACCCTGCGCCACCTAATATGTAGTTAGTCACCTTGGTAGCAGCAGTCGGAGCAAACAAAGCACCCACGTTAATAGCCATATAAAACAAGCTGAAAGCTGTATCACGCTTTGAACTATACTCTGGTGAATCATAAAGGTTACCCACCATTACTTGCAAGTTTCCTTTAAACAATCCTGTTCCGCAAGCAATCAAAAACAATGAACCAAACATCATCATTTTACCAGTAAGATTTGCCGCAGTAGGAATCGCCAAAAGGAGATAACCGACAAACATAACAACAATACCTGTCGTTACCATTTTACCATAACCACATTTATCAGCTAAAATACCGCCTACAAGTGGCATAAAATAAACTGCTGCTAAAAATGAGCCAAAAATAGTAGATGTTTCTGCTGCTGTGTAACCAAATTTTGCTTGTAAGAAAAGTGTAAAAATAGCAAGCATCGTGTAGTAGCCAAAACGTTCGCCCGTGTTAGCCAAAGCTAAAGCGTATAACCCTTTCGGTTGTCCTTCAAACATATAAAAAGAATATTAGATTAATAAAATTGATATTTCCTGCAAATATATACTTTTTTTGATTTATTCAAAGAATATGTAGCCATATTTACTTCAGAATAAATTGAAATTACTCTGCAAACAGGACACAAATTTCCGCTTTCGCTTCATGTATCAGATCTTCCGGAGCTATTTTTATCTGAAGTCCACGCACACCGGCACTTATATAAATATACGGAAAATGCCGGCATGTTTCATGAATATAAGTAGGGAAATGCTTTTTCATACCAATAGGCGAACACCCTCCCCGAATATATCCGGTTAACGGCAAAAGCTCTTTCATAGGGATCAAATCACACTTCTTATTACCGGAGGCTTTAGCTGCCAGTTTTAAATCGACTTCATGCTCTCCAGGAATAACGCAGACAAAATATCCGCTTTTATCACCATGCAATACGAGAGTCTTAAATACCTGTTCTATATTCTCACCCAAACTAGCTGCTACGTGTACAGCACTTAAATCCTTTTCATCTACTTCATAAGGAATAAGCTCATAAGTTATTTTGGCTTTATCCAATAGTCGGGCTGCATTTGTTTTATTGATTTTCATTTTCGGTATGTTTTTAGCATAGATTAAAGCCCCAGTTCTTCGCGAAGAAACTTTGGCGTATATCCTTTAGTACTCTTCACTACCTCTTCCGGCGTTCCGTAACTTAAGAGTTCTCCCCCACCCTTACCACCTTCAGGGCCCATATCAATAAGGTAATCCGCCATTTTTATCACATCCAGATTATGTTCGATAACAATAACTGTGTTTCCTTTATCGACAAGTTTGTTCAGTACACCCATTAGCACCCGGATATCTTCGAAATGAAGTCCCGTAGTCGGTTCATCAAGAATATAAAGAGTTTTTCCCGTATCACGTTTTGAAAGTTCCGTTGCCAGTTTCACACGCTGGCTCTCTCCGCCGGAAAGAGTGGTAGATGATTGCCCCAGCTTAATGTAGCCTAGTCCGACATCCTGCAATACTTTAATCTTGTTCAAAATTTGCGGAACATTCTCAAAAAATTCAACGGCACGGTTAATCGTCATATCAAGCACATCGGCTATGGACTTTCCCTTGAAACGGACTTCCAATGTTTCCCGGTTATATCGCTTGCCATGACAAACTTCACAAGGTACATATACATCAGGCAGGAAGTTCATTTCAATCGTCTTATAGCCGTTTCCTGTACATGCTTCACAACGTCCGCCCGAAACATTAAAGGAGAAACGTCCCGGTTTGTATCCGCGAATCTTAGCTTCCGGAAGACCGACAAACAAGTTACGGATATCCGAAAATACCCCCGTATAGGTGGCCGGGTTGGAGCGTGGGGTACGCCCCAACGGGGATTGGTCTACATTGACTACTTTATCTATATTCTCCAATCCTTCAATAGAATCATATTCCAAAGGATCTTGTAATGAACGGTAGAATTTTTGTGAAAGAATAGGTTGTAATGTTTCATTAATCAAGGTTGATTTTCCACTCCCTGATACACCTGTGACGCAAATCAGTTTACCTAATGGAAATTCAACATCAACATTTTTCAGATTATTACCTTTCGCGCCTCTCAACCAGATAGATTTTCCATTCCCTTTCCGACGTTTAGCAGGGATTTCTATCTTCATTTTTCCATTCAAATATTGTGAAGTCATTGTATTCGTCTTCAACATTTCCGTTGGAGTTCCGGCAAAAACGACTTCTCCACCGAGACGTCCGGCTTTTGGCCCCATGTCAATCACATAATCGGCAGCCAGCATCATATCTTTATCATGTTCCACTACAATTACGGAGTTTCCCATGTCACGAAGTTCTTTCAACGAATTAATAAGACGCAGGTTATCACGCTGATGCAAACCAATACTCGGTTCATCCAAGATATATAGTACATTCACCAACTGCGAGCCAATCTGTGTAGCCAAACGGATACGTTGACTTTCACCACCGGAAAGACTCACCGAACTACGGTTCAAAGCAAGATAATCCAATCCGACATCTAACAAGAATTTCAGACGCGTACGAATTTCTTTCAAAATTTCTACAGAAATCTTCTTCTGTTTATCGGAAAGATATACATCAACTTTCATTAACCAATCATATAATTCGCTGATGTCCATATTCGCCAATTCGTTGATATTTTTATCATGAATACGGAAGTGCAAGGCTTCTTTATTCAGGCGAGCACCTTTACATTCGGGACAAACAGTTGTTTTTGCAAATTGTTCTGCCCATTTCTGTGCCGTAGCCGAAGCGTCTTTCTCTTGTAACATCTGAATATACTTCACCACCCCTTCGTAAGTGACAAAATAATCAGAAGAAGTACCGATCAGCGAGCTCTTGATTTTTATACGATCATCGGAACCATACAACACTTCTTCAATTGCATCATCCGGCAATTCCTTTACTGGGGTCTTCAGTGTTGCATCGTATTTTTCCAACAAAGCACCGATTTGCCAGAAGATCATAGCATTTTTATATTTTCCCAAAGGTGCTATGGCTCCTTCATAAATGGATTGTTCACAGTCGGGAATCACTTTATCCACATCAATCTGATTGACTACTCCCAGCCCTTTACACTTTGGACACGCTCCCTGAGGAGAGTTAAATGAAAAATTGTGCGGTGCCGGTTCACGATAAGACAATCCGGTGACAGGACACATCAGTCGCTTACTATAATGACGGATACTTTCCGTCTGTGCATCCAGAATCATCAACAAGCCGTCTCCCTGACGCATAGCCGTCGCTACACTCTGTTTCAGTCTTCTATCATCTTTTTCGGTAACGACCAACTTATCTATTACTACCTCTATATCGTGATTCTTGTAACGGTCGAGTTTCATACCATGAGTAATTTCACGCACTTCACCGTCTACCCGAACATAGAGATATCCTTTTTTACGTATTTGCTCAAAAAGCTCCCTATAATGTCCTTTACGTGTACGAATCAAGGGAGCCAACAAATAGATTTTCTTTCCTTTATAATCTTTCAGAATCAGACCGAGAATCTGCTCCTCGGTATATTTCACCATTTCTTCACCGGACAGATACGAATAAGCCACTCCCGCACGAGCATAAAGCAGACGGAGATAATCGTATATCTCAGTAGTAGTTCCTACCGTAGAACGCGGATTTTTATTCGTCGTTTTCTGTTCAATAGAGATCACCGGGCTCAAACCGGTTATTTTATCAACATCCGGACGCTCCAGATTACCCAAAAAGTTGCGGGCATACGCTGAAAAGGTTTCAATATAGCGACGCTGTCCTTCTGCAAATATCGTATCAAACGCCAAAGAAGATTTTCCACTACCACTCAATCCGGTAATCACAGTCAAGCTATTACGGGGAATCTCGGCATCAATATCCTTCAAATTATGTACGCGCGCACCATACACATTAATATATTCTGTTTCCTGCATATTCATATCCTTCCATAAATGTTGCAAAATTAATGTTTCCGCCCGAAATATGCTCCTAAAAAAGCACAATATTATTTTCTTAACTCAAATCTTATGAAGATATAGGGCATTATTTGTACCTTTGTTCCTTGATTTCAAGAACTAATAGTTATAATTTGATGAAACCGATAAACCGATTATTCTTATTTTTGCTTTTTATAAGCGCTTCATACGCTATCAGTTATGCCCAAGAAAATCAATCATTTTTCTTGCATACTATCGAAAAAGGACAAAGTTTATACTCTATCTCCAAGATGTACAATGTCACTACATCTGACATCATCCGCTTGAATCCCGGTTGCGATGAGAAGATTTATGCCGGACAGACCATTAAAATTCCCAAAGGAAAGGATACTCAGAAAGGGGAAACATTCCATACGATTCAAGCCGGGGAGACTTTATATAAACTGACTACAATGTATAACGTATCCGCCAAGGCTATCTGTGAGGCAAATCCCGGGTTAAGCGCTGAGAATTTTCGCATCGGACAGGTAATTCTCATCCCGTTGGAAAAAGAACCAACCAATACGGTGCAGACTTCGGTGACACAACCTGCGATCCAAGGTCCGGTAGTAGCCAGATGTAAAGAGATGCACAAGGTTAAACGCAAAGAGACTATATTTAGCGTGAGCCGCGAATATGAAATCAGCGAACAAGAATTAATCAACGCTAATCCCGAACTGAAAAAGGGAATGAAAAAAGGACAACTACTCTGTATCCCTTATCCTTCTGCAACACCAGTGCAACCTACACCCAAGGAAGATCTATATGCGGTTCCTCCCAGCAACAGCGAACTTTTCCGTAAGAGTAAAGAAACTCCGAAGAATATCTCGACTATTAAAGCCGCTCTGTTACTGCCTTTCCAGGAAGACAAACGTATGGTAGAATATTATGAAGGTTTTTTAATGGCAGTTGATAGTTTGAAACGTACGGGTACTTCTCTTGATTTGTATGTATACGATTGCGGTAAAGAAGTTTCCACGTTGAACACAATTCTGGCTAAAAAAGAGATGAAAGAAATGAATGTCATCTTCGGCCCGATGCATCAAAGTCAAATTAAACCGTTATCTGATTTTGCGGAAAAGAATGGTATTCGTCTAGTGATTCCTTTCTCACAAAAAGGCGAAGAAGTATTCAACAATCCTGCCGTTTATCAGATTAATACTCCACAATCATATTTATATTCTGAAGTATACGAGCATTTCACTCGCCAATTCCCCAATTCTCATGTTATTTTTATTGAATCGGCAAATCCGGACAAAGAAAAAGCTGACTTCATCAGTGGGTTGAAGCAGGAATTGAAAAGCAAAGGCATTTCCATGCGGACTGTAGACGAAAGCGCAACTAAAGAAACGCTGAAAGCAGCACTACGCAACGATAAAGAAAATATCTTTATTCCGACATCCGGTAAAAATGTATTATTAATCAAGATACTTCCACAGTTAACCCTGTTAGTCAGAGATAATCCGGGGCCCAACATTCATTTATTCGGTTATCCGGAATGGCAGACTAACACAAAAGATCACCTGGAAAGTTTCTTTGAACTAGATGTATATTTCTACTCCTCATTTTATACAAATACTTTGTTCCCGGCTGCCGTGCAATTTACTAATGCCTACCACAAATGGTACAGCAAAGATTTAGCCAGCAAATATCCCAACTATGCAATGCTTGGTTTCGATACAGGTTTCTTCTTCCTGAAAGGATTGTCACGCTATGGCTCGGAACTGGAAAATAACCTGTCCAAGATGAACCTTACTCCTATCCAGACCGGTTTCAAATTCGAGCGTGTAAACAACTGGGGAGGATTTATTAATAAAAAGGTGTTCTTCATACGTTTCACTAAGAACTTTGAATTAGTAAAACTTGATTTCGAATAATACGAAAATGATAAAGATAAAGACATTTTTGCTCGCAACACTCCTGCTTACAGGACTTGTTTTTCCTGCTACTGCACAGATCGGAGAGCCACGAAGTAACTTCTCTGTTGGTGTCAATGGAGGTGTCAACCTGAACAGCGCTTCCTTCACTCCTACTATTAAGCAAAACAGCCTTATGGGAATTACCGGAGGATTGACGGCACGTTATATTTCCGAAAAGTATTTTGCCATGATCTGTGGCGCACAAGTAGAACTTAATATCTCACAACGAGGCTGGGATGAGTTATTTGAAATGGAAGATGAAAACGGGCAAACGATTAAAGTACCCGGCAAGACATATACCCGCAAGATGACCTATGTCGATATCCCTTTTCTTGCGCATCTTGCTTTCGGACGAGAAAGAGGTTTGCAGTTCTTTGTTCATGCAGGTCCTCAAATCGGTTTTCTGATCGGCGAATCGGAAACAATAGAGGGCATAGATATGAATACGTTGTCGAACACCCAGAAAGCGATATATGGAGTTAAGATCCAGAATAAATTCGATTATGGTATCACTGGCGGTGGCGGCGTAGAACTAAGAACGAAAAAAGCCGGCAGTTTTTTGGTAGAAGGTCGTTATTATTTTGCCTTATCAGACTTCTACTGTACAACAAAAAAAGATTATTTCGCCCGCGCAGCGCATGGCACAATCACTGTAAAACTCACCTATCTTTTTGATTTGAAGAAATAAATAATCTCTCATCAGATTATAAAAATGGCCACTAGTTCATTGCTGAAACAGTGGCCATTTTATATTATATTCTTATTTCTGACGATTATCTCAATCTATCGGCAGCTTTAACCATAACTTCATCACGTCCTATAGAACGGATAGCCAGTATATTCAGAATGATAGAAACAAGGGGTAAACAAAGCGCCCAACCGATACGGAAAAGATTCTCATCGTTTTTCAATGCAAAATAAAAAGCAAAGAAAGCAATATAATATCCTACCAGCAGCAAGCTATTGAAAATAGACATACGAATCTGCAACATACGATTCTTATATAAAAAGATAGTAGCAAAAGCAACTATAGTGCTAAGCATCAATATGCCAAACAATCCCCATGTAGATTGAAAAGCACCATTTACATCCATTCCTAAAGCTTTGAAGGGATGTTCGCCCATTGTATCAGTAAAATATCCCATTGGCAAACACATTGCCGTAATAAGCAACCCTGTAACAATCAGTAAATAAACTGTTTGAATTCGTTGAATCATAAGTATTCTAATAGTAGTTAAGTTAAACAATAATAGCCAAGCAATAAGGAATAGGAATTACTTTCCCGCTTACTACTTGACTATCAATTCTTTCGTCAGAAAATAAATTACTGAAGTTTTTCCTTTTCCTTTGCCGGATTTCTATAATATATTTTCCCTTCGATGTATTCTTGCGTAGCAATCAAGT
>CAUHML010000035.1 GCA_959606905.1 uncultured Bacteroides sp.
AGCGTTCCCTCATTGACTAAACCTCTTTTTAGTTCCGAAACCGGATACAAAGATAAGTGATAATCTAATATCCCGGTTACCTTTTAACATTAAATTTCGGGAAACTTTTCTTTCTTGCTGATACAGAAACTTTTCCGTTTTGGAAAACTTTTTTCTGAATTTAACTCGTGAAGTGTTCTCTTTTTGCCTGTTTCTTTTCTCGAAACTGGACATGATTCGGTGTGCTTTCCTTTATTTGGGCTGCAAAGGTGCGAAATTATTTTCTTATGTTCCGTACAAAAATAAAAAATATCTTCTTTGTCTTATTCTGCCGTTATTATTTCTACATCATATCCGATGAACAGCTCGCTCTCAATCGCTCCGGTGATTGCCTTCACTTGTTCCTCCAAAGAAGAGTCAATGTAATGAAAACGAGTATCAGGGATAAAGTTGCCGTTTTCGGTAAGAACCGGTTCATCTTTCGGCATGGTCGCAATTTCGCATGCTATACGTTCTTTCGCTTCCCGGTTGATAATTGAATCCGACCATTGCAGATTCTTTATCAGATGATTTTTTCCGGTTCATGATCTTACATTCTCGATGATTTTAAATATGTATAACAACCGGATGAGGATGTTTGGTTCAATCTTGCTTTTTGATAATCGAATAACTGTCTTCTGCCTTTTTAGTTAATTTTTAAATTTAATTCCGTTAATTGTTAACGGTTGCCTGTATTCTATTAAACCATGTTATAAGATGCCCTACTTTGCCTTGAAAATTTGGAGATATGCAGAAAGTCCGTATCTTTGCAATGTGTTTTTCATAGTATTAGATTTAAGGTTAACAAAAAAGATTGGCTGTCTGGGATAGATAGCCTTTTTTTTGTCTGTATGTCTACAATCGTTATGTCTCCCTCTATAATATCAGCCAGATAGCTATGATGTGCCCGATACTTCCTCCCAAGCAGAACAGATGAAAGGTGGCGTGCATATAAGGCTTGCGCAATGAATAGAATACGGCACCTGTAATATAAGATACGCCTCCTCCTATCAGCCACCAGAAAGCCGGGGTGGCATTCAGCAATGCCAGATGATCCATTAAAGGCTTCATAGCGACCAAAATACTGGCTCCCATGGCCACATAACAGCACGTTTCCAGATTACTGTGTTCTTTCAGCTTTTTGAAACTCAAAATGAAACCGGCGATAGCCGACAGCCAGACGAAGGCGAAAATACCCCACCCCCAACCGCCTGCCTGACGCAAAACGAGTAATGTGAAGGGTGTGTATGTGCCCGCTATGTGAAGATAAATGGCTCCGTGGTCGAATTTGCGGAGTAGCTCTTTCGTTTTGCCCGGACGCGTACCGTGATACCACGTAGAACTGATATAGGATGAAAGCATTCCTGTCAAATAAACAGAAATACAAGCCACTGCCCATTGCGGTTCGGCATTTTCGGTTGCTTTCACTAGCAGGAAGTAACCTGCGATAACTCCAAGCAGTATGCCTGCTCCGTGACTGAGCGTGTTTGCCCATTCTTCTCCGTTGCTGTATCTTTTGTTTTTCAATGTTTCTTACGTACTTTGTTGAAGTTACAAAGATACTTTATTTTCTGTAAGTAGTCATCTTATTCTTTTTTTAATATGATTTTTCCATTGTACTGTTCCGCCACTTGTTTACGGAAATCGAGGAAAGCGGTATATTCGCCGGGCTTGTATACCCCTTTACGCATAAACAGTCGATGAACAATATATATCTTATTGTCTTTTGTATAGATACTGGAATGAAAGTTCCCGAATTTACTTTTTAGATCGATTGGTTTGGGAAGTCCTTCCACGATATATCCGTCAGGTAGTTTGATGCAGATACTATCAGTGTCCGAATACCCGTAGTTAATATGGATAGGATATTTCCGGCTGATGGCACGAGGTACACTGAATCCTTTTTTAAATATGTTAGTCGGGATGAACAGCCGGTTTCCTGTTTTGTAACCGTATTGCTGGCTGCTTGCCGTATAACTGAAAGTGATAGATGGATTCGCTTCCTTACATTCTTTGATTTGCAGGCGAAGGATGTCGGCTTGCGAGAGGTTGAGGGTCGAACGGATGTGGTCTTTCTGTTTGTTAGGTTCCAAATAAACGATTCCTGCCTCATTTTCGTACTGGAATAATCGGGATATTTCGTTCACTTCTATTTGTGTTTCTGCCGTAGGCGATAGGGTGATAGTAGCTATGATGTGCTGTGTGTTCAATGAATCGGGATACGTGGGCAGACGATGTATGCTGCCACCGGCGGGTTCGATAAGCAATGCGTCATGTCCGGCAATGCCTTGGTGGATATAGCCGAAGGGAAGCGATGGATCGGTACATTCCAGCCACAGAGTGTCCTTGGGGAGAGGTACTTGCAGAATGACGTGATTCATCTGGTTGGCGCTGGAGAAATCAGGCAACAGGCGTTCGTTGGTAGTGCTTATCACCGTATAAGTAGAAGGTATGCCTATTTCTTTCAGCATGGCACGGGTGTAATTGGAAAGTCCTTTACAATCGCCAAATCCGGTGCGGCAGACATCGGATGCTGCGATAGGCTGCAATCCTCCGATACCTAGCTGTATACTGACGTAGCGGGTAGTTTTTGCCAGATAGTCATAAATTGCCTTTACTTTTTCGCGGTCGGTAGAGCAGTGAGCAGTCAGTCCGTGCAACTTGTTGCGGAAAGGTTCGGTGAGTTCGTCGCGTCCGTCGAGTAGTTTGTATTGCCATTCTCCGTATTTTTGCCAAGTACTCATGTCCCCTTCCGATTTGTCATATTTGAAAGCGGAAGGAGCGAAATAAATCCGTGGAAACAATTTTGCGAAATCGGGACCGAACGGTTCTTTCTGTATCGGCAGCAGTTTCGAAGCGGTGACTTCAATCACTTGCTGCCCGTCCGTACCGGTCGACTTTGTCACTTGGATATTTTTTCCTCCAGTGTTTAGCTCGCGGTACCTGCATTCTTGTCCGGCAGGCAATTCGATCCGGTATGTCGCTTGTTCCACTCCTTGCTGAAAGTCTGTTTGCGGAAGGAAGGACTGGTAGCCGATAAGCCCGTTATTACATTTTATTTCCCATTCATATTTTACGGTGAAGGGGAAAGAGGGGAAGTTACATTCGTAATAATAGGCATAGTCATCTGTGCTTAACGAGGAACTATATTCGCTCTTTTGCAGTTCCGATTTTTTTATCTTTCGGACGCTTTGACCGGATGCGTTAAGTATTTCTCCCGAGAACTTCTGTAAGGAACGGAACATATCGCATTCACAGACGAAGTGTGCAGCATTCAGTCCTTTACGGTTAAGAATGAGAATTGTGCGGCTTTCTTTTTCGATAGATTGCGTCATTGATTTGCAGAGGACTTCCGTCCGCGAATCCGTTATAATAGAAGTGGCGTCTTTTGAAAGGTCTTGTGCCTGTACAGACATGATAGAACCGAGGTAGAGACCGAATAATAATCCGATGATTTTCATTGCTGATTTTTTCATTATCAGAATATTGAATGATTTTTCTTATATTTTTTTGAGTACTATCAACGTGTGATTCTTCTCAATGATTTTTGTCCACATATCTTGCAGTTGTTTATAATGTTCAGGAAGGAATATATATTCTTTGAGGTGGAATCTGTAGCTGACCAGGATCGTATTCCCTTGTTTTTGAACCATATATCTGCATTGCAGATGATCCCCCTCTGCTCGGATAAATTGCGATTGGGGTAGTTCTTCCACTTCATAGCCTTCGGGAAGGGCCAATTTGCATAATAATGTGAATTTATACGGATATGGAAATTCGACAGGAAGCACTCGGTCGGTCTGAATAAATGGATTGGTCTCCAGTTGCGGGAAAAGCATCGGATTGATGTAGAGGTGATCACCTACCTGTTCGGTTTGTATGGTGAAGTCGAGTTCCTCTTTTATCGTACCCGGATCGTTTTCCGTATGTTCCACTTTTAGGTTGGTGACGGTTAGCCTGTCTTTCGGGGTAATTTCGGTTGTCGGGTCTGGAACGATACTGTCTTGTTCTTGTTGTCTCTTTTTCTGGTATTCCACCGCTTCCTGTCCGTGCAAGACTGTACTGCGGTGTCCTTTAATTAGGTTACCTTCTAATTTAGCTTTAATGTTCATAAAGCTTGTGTTTTCTGTGAGCATCATTAAGTCTACCCATTTGTTCTCCTCCTTTTCTGTTGGCGAAAGTATGCGTGCTTGGTTAACAGACAAGTCGGGCGGCAGAATGTTAAGAGAAGGAATATCCATTGAACTGTCCAAAAAGACGTATTTTTCTTTGTCCGTATCGTAAACGGCGATAACGAAGGTATTAAGCTTTTGCAGAGACGGGAAATTATGAGGCAACATTCCTGCTGAACGGCGGCTTAAAACAACAGGGTAGGCTTTCAGCCCGAAGTCTTTAAGGATGCTGATTAGGATAAAATTCAGATCAGCATTGCTGCCGCTTCCTTTTTGAATTACTTTTTCGAGGTCTTTGCTATAAAGATTATATCTTCCGTTCCAAGCCAGTTTCTTTTTTAGCAGACGGAATGAGTGGATGATTCTTTCCTCAAAATTCATTTTGCTGGTAAAAATCTCTTTGGTCTCCGGGCGGAACGGGTTGATGAAAGAAAGGAACACACCGAATTGTGTATTCTCCGGCTTAATCAGTTGTTTATCTACATCTTCCCATTTCTGGCTATATGGTTCGTATTCTTTGCCGGGGAAGTTGGTACCTTGTAGGTCAAAACTTATTTGTACTTTATAATCTTCCGGACACCAGCAATAGGGTTCGTCCTGACGGATAGCTGGGAGGTTCTGAGAAATGAATGTCGTTTCTTGTGCCAGGATAGTGAAATCTTTGTTGATTCCTGCCGTTCCACCTTCACGTGCCGTTGCGTGAAGGGCAGATTCTTTTTGTTTCATTTGTATGTAGTCTTTTCCCCGAAGTTCGATGTTGTAGATGAATACATTGGGAATTGTGATTTTGTATTGGTTGTATAGCATAGGCAGTTCTTCTTGCATCATCCAGTTATCTATGTGGATGAAGTAGTCGGAGTAGAGCTTGTAGTGATATTCGATAATAGTCCCCTCCTTGACAGCGGGTAGGGAGAATTTAAGAATTTTGTATCGGTTGTCAATCCGTTCGAAAGATATGGATTCGCGTTTCATAGGTGTTTTTACACATTTCCCGTTTTCCATGTTATAAGAGCAACCTTCTACTTCGCTGGCCCTTTCTTCTCCTTCCTCTTTATCCGTAGGGGCATAAAACGGGACAGAAACATCGGCGTATGCCGTTCCCTGTGGCTTCAGGATTTTTATGCGTATCCAGTGTTCTGTTATCAGTTGAAAACCATCGTGGTAGGTAAAGTTGCTCTGCCCCTGGTGGAACAGATAGAGGGCTGTGGCAGTAGTATCCGGAGTATAAGTGGTGAACAAGAGTTCTTCTTTGGAGGGTTTACCGTATTTCAGACTGGGAGTGATTACTGTTGCGGCTTGTTGCGGGTAAATGGGTGACAAAAGCTGTAACAGGAGTGTAAATAGAATGAATAGCTTTTTCATAATCTTGTGCGTGTTTTTAGTATTTGGACAAAGATAAAAAAAATAGAGAAAGATTAACAGTCTTTCTCTATTTTTTTTATCTGTTATGCGGATCATGTTTTATACCAGATGTCCGATCCATTCTTCGCGGTCACCCGGAAGGAGGTCGATCACCGGAATTTCCACCATTGTGTAGCAACCCGGTTGCTGCTTCATGGAAGCACGTGCTACGCATACCAGTACTTGTGCAGTCAGTGCAGGGTTGTTGATGCGCATATTAAATTCAAATAGCTGATTCTGGGTTTTGCCCGATACGCCTTTGCGGGTGAGGTTTACTCCGTGTCCCATGTCGAGAAGGGCGTCCACGCTCGGAACCTGTTTCACGTGTGTTTCGTCATTCACGAAATAAGGATCTGCTTTGATAGCTGCGGATACTTCTTCAAATTTGTATCCGTCTTTCAGCTCGATATATACCATGCGACGGTGGATTCCCGTACCCGTAGGGATAGTCATAGACAGAGCGGCTTTCACTCCGTCAATGGCTTTCACGGCTACTGTATGTCCCATACTCATTCCCGGACCGAAGTTGGTATAAGTGATCCCTTTCGGAGCAATGGCTTCGAGCATAGTGCGTACGATAGAGTCGCTTCCCGGGTCCCAGCCTGCGGAGATGATAGATACGGCTTTGTGTTCTTTAGCCGTAGCATCCAGTGTGCGTCGTAAGTCAACGATACCGGTGTGGATGTCGAAGCTGTCTACGGTGTTGATTCCCATAGCCAGATATTCTTTTGCATATTTCTCAACGCTGCGGGTCGGAGTACAAAGGATGGCAACTTCTACGTCTTCCAACTCTTTTATATCCTTTACAACTGCATAATTTGCCAACTCTTCCGGTTTATTCTCGGCTCCTGCACGACGAACTACTCCGGCTATTTCGAAATCTGGTGCGGCTTGAAGCGCCTCAAGTACATAATGACCAATGTTGCCATAACCAACGATGGCAGCTCTTACTTTTTTCATCCTTTTATTGGTTTTAGTGAACAAATTTCTTTCTTTTGCTTGCAAAAATAAACATTTTACTAGTAGCTTTGGTTCGTTAGCTTAATTATTTTTAATTTTTTCACTAGTAATGAATATATTTGTTGCGAACGTCAAACTAGATGAACAGAAATAACGTAATTCTTTAATTAGTGTGCTATCATCTCATTGAAAAAACTCTGTGTCCTCTATGTCCTCTGTGGTGAAATTGTTTTATCTTTGTTCCCATTATGATAGAATATGTTAGAGGCGAGCTTGCCGAACTCAGTCCGGCAACCGCAGTGATAGACTGTAATGGGGTGGGGTATGCCGCCAATATATCTCTGAATACCTATTCGGCTATTCAGGGGAAGAAAACTTGTAAATTATTTATTTATGAAGCTATCCGTGAAGACGCTTACGTGCTTTACGGATTTGCCGACAAACAGGAACGGGAGATTTTTCTATTATTGATTTCTGTGTCGGGGATTGGAGGAAATACGGCACGAATGATTCTTTCTGCTCTTTCTCCATCAGAGTTGGTCAGTGTAATCAGTGCTGAAAACGCGAATCTCCTGAAGACGGTGAAAGGTATCGGGCTGAAAACTGCACAGCGTCTCATTGTCGAACTGAAAGATAAGATAAAGACGGTAGGAATGGCTGCCGTAGGCGGAACAACATCCGCCGGAATGTTGTTGCAGTCTGCCAATGCCGAAGTGCAGGAAGAAGCGGTGGCTGCGTTGACAATGTTGGGTTTTGCTGCCGCACCTTCGCAGAAGGTTGTTCTGGCTGTTTTAAAGGAAGAACCGGAAGCCCCGGTAGAAAAGGTGATTAAACTGGCTTTGAAGAGATTATGAAGCAACGGAAAATTTATATGAAAACATGGCTGGAGGCTCATCGTCGTGTAAAGGTGGTAGCTACGGACCAGTGGTATCTTGATTTTGTCAATGAATTACTGCCTTTGGTGGCAGAATCTAGTTTATACTGGGGGACTGCGGAGGAAGATCAACAGCAGGTTGCTTTAATACTAGCTTTGTATTTGGAAGACTGTGTGGCTGACGGGGGAAACTGGAGACAATTTATCCGTTGGCATCAGAAAAGTTACGGACGTTACCTTCCTTTTTATTCGTTGACGGACGAATATCTGCCTGACGAGATAAATCGTGAGGATGTCGCTTTTCTTTTGTGGGCTGTCAATTCTCCGGTAGGTGACTCTTTCGATGGAGTGGAAAATCCGTTGGATGAAGATTTGTTGAAGTTTGCGGATGTAATCTATAACCGCTTGGATGCTGTTTTTGAAGAGGCTCTTATCAGTGAGAATCTGGCTGTGGACTGGATAATGGAAACGGAATTGATGCAGAGAAAACGGGAGCCGTTGCCTACTGCCGTACCCGGTGAAAAGTTACCTACGAATGTCGAACGCTTTTTGGAGGCAAGCAAGGGAGAGGCATTAATGTTCTTTGATTCTTATGAGGCATTGAAAGTCTTTTTTGTGCAAGCACTGAAATGGGAGGACGAAGAGGATTCTCTTTTACCTGATTTGAAGGAGTTTGATAACTTTGTGTTATATGCCAATCCGAAAGGTCTGTTGATAGGGCCGGATGTTGCTTCTTATTTTGCAGATAAGCATAATCCGCTTTATAGTGCTGAAGAAGCGGAGGAGGAAGCGTACGAACTGTTTTGTGAAGAAGGCTTGTGTCCATTCGATTTGTTGAAATATGCTATGGAACATGACTTATTGCCGGAGGCCCAGTTCCCGTTTGAGAATGGAAAGGCTCTGCTTCACGAGAATTGGGATTTTGTGGCCCGTTGGTACTTGGGAGAGTATTACGAAGGGGAGTAAATTAGTATAAATACCGAGAAGAGTATGGTAATCAAAAAAAGTAATAATCCCTTTGCCGGAAAGGCAAAACCCGGAGTCGGAAAGAAAAAAACTTCGGGAAAAAGAGTCGGGAAGTCGAAACAGGAAAAGGCTAATAATCAGTTGAACAGAAGGGTGAAATAAAATAATTCTAATATGAAAAACAAGTATCTTTTATCTTTATTATGGGTGATAGTAAGCGGATTTGGAATCTTGATGGCACAAGAAATAGCTATCATTCCGCAACCGGCTCATTTGATCGTGAAAAATGAAAGTTTTAAATTCGGTAAGCAGCTCAAAGTCTGTATCGCTTCTTATCGGGGTGATAGCGTTACTCTTGTTTTCGATTCATTTAAAGATGATTTCCAAAAGGCTACGGGCATAAAAGTTACGTCTGTGCGTAGTGAGGCTAAGGCTGGAATCGTTTTAAGTGTGAATCAAACGCTTGCACCGGAGGCTTATAAGTTGGATGTTTCGCCAAAACAGATTCGTATTGAAGCTGCGCGCCCTGCCGGGTTTTATTATGCACTTCAAACATTGAAGCAGTTAATCTCCCGTCATGTAATGGCAGGGGTGGCAGTAGGCGGCCGGCAGGAGTGGAGTATTCCGACTGTAGAAATAGAAGATGTTCCCCGTTTCGAATGGAGGGGCTTTATGCTGGACGAGGGCAGGCACTTTTTCGGAAAAGATGAGGTAAAACGGGTGATTGATATCATGTCTACTTATAAAATGAATCGTTTTCATTGGCATTTGACTGAAGATCAGGGCTGGAGAATAGAAATAAAGAAGTATCCCAAGTTGACGGAAGTAGGTGCTTGGCGGAATAGCAAAGTTTTGGCGTATGGCGATGTGAAAACGGACGGGCAGCGTTATGGAGGATTTTATACCCAGAATGACATCAAAGAAATTGTAGCTTACGCCAAAACTAAATTTGTGGAGATTATTCCTGAAATAGATATCCCCGGACATTCCCAGGCTGCTGTTGCCGCTTATCCGGAGTTTCTGGCTTGTGATCCTGAAAATATGCATGAGGTGTGGCTACAGCAAGGCATTTCGACGGATGTTATCAATGTAGCTAATCCTCAAGCCATGCAATTTGCCAGGGATGTAATTGATGAACTTATCGACCTGTTTCCATTCCGTTATATTCACTTGGGCGGTGATGAATGTCCTACTAATAAATGGCAGAAAAACGAAGAGTGTCAGTCCTTACTAAAAGAAATGGGCTCTACTAATTTTAGAGATTTACAGATTTATTTCTATAAACAACTAAAAGATTATATGGCCACGAAACCTGCCAACCAACAACGACGACTGGTGTTTTGGAATGAAGTACTCCACGGAAATACTGCGCTCCTAGGTAATGACATCACCATTATGGCATGGATAGGGGCTGATGCTGCGGCTCAAAATGCAGCAAAACAAGGTATGAGTACAATTTTAAGCCCACAAATTCCTTATTATATAAACAGGAGGCAATCTGATCTCCCTACGGAACCTATGTCGCAGGGACATGGTACCGAGACGGTGGAAGCCGTTTATAATTATCAGCCGATGAAGGGAGTGGAGGCAGACTTGCAACCTTATTATAGCGGTGTGCAGGCTAACTTTTGGACTGAATGGGTGGTTGATTCTTCTGTACTTGAATATCTGATGTTACCTCGTCTTGCGGCTGTTGCGGAAGCCGGATGGACTCCACAGGAGAAAAGGGATTATGTAAGTTTTAAGGAACGGATTCGTAAGGATGCCGTATTGTATGATCTCAAAGGGTGGAATTACGGCAAACATATAATGAAGTGATTTGCCTGGTATTTTTAAGTATGTGTTCTTAAAAATGAAATAAGGAGGAGCCGGAGATTTTTATTATCCTCCGGCTCCTCCTTATTTTAGAATTACAGTTTATGATAGGCTGTTGACTATTGCTCTGTTGCAGTTTCCTGTGCTTTCCGTTCTTTCTTTTTATTGATGAACTCGATTTTCAGATTCGCAGCTTCCTGTTCTTTCTTGATTTGCTGCATTGCCGAAAGGGTCTGTGATAATTGGTAGATATTTGCTGCTGCCTGACGGTCAGTGGGGCTCATGGTCGTTTTGTAAATACGGTCGCCGAGATATTCAACCCGGATATTCTTGTCTTTATTGAGATTCAGAAATTCGATTACGCTTCCGTCTTCTCCGAGTTTATAGTCCGCTTTTTCTATCTTTTCGTTCATATCGACTGTCTCATAACTGTCCTTGGATGTAGGAGTTTCTGCAAAACTGCCGTCAGGAGCAATTACTTTGACACCGACATGATGAATGTTATTACTGCCACAATAAATAGAAGTCATACTCATGATACCTTGTTCATTTACCTGAAAGCGTAGATATGAACGGTGCAGATTCTTTTCAACGGTTTGGGTAGGCCACAGATAATTTCCTATTTGCTGGTACTCCGCATCTTTCTCCAGCGTGAATTTGTCTTTGATTGCATCAAATTCCTGTTGTTTTACTTGCAGGGCACTGTCCAGATACGCAAGTGTTTTTTGTTGTGCTTTCGTCTCAACATCCAGCATTAGTTCCTGACCGGCTTTACGCGCTTCGAATGCTTTCGGATACAAAATTTTGATACTGTCGATTTGAGACTTTGCTTCTTCGTAGTCGCCACGTTCATAAGCGGCTTTAGCAATCACCAGTTTCTCGTTCGCTTTTTTTTCAATGCTATTTCCGCAAGCTGTCAGCACTAATGTGCCGCAAAAGAGGTAAATCAGTTTTTTTATCATACTGTATATATTTTATTGTTCATCATCCTTCGTTTACTTTATTAGCGACAAAAATACAAATATATCCCTTATTTTTGTAATTTTGCCCCCTCAAAACTTATAACTAAAAGGAATGATAGAGTTGACTCAAGAGGAATTGAAGCAGCATTTCAGCGAACCAATCTTCGGACAAATAGCCGAAACTGCCGATGCACTGGGCTTAGAGTGCTATGTGGTAGGTGGTTACGTTCGCGATATTTTTCTGCAACGTCCCTCTAAAGATATAGATGTAGTAGTTGTAGGCAGTGGAATTGCTATGGCAGAAGCACTTGGAAAACGTCTGGGACGTGGTGCTCATGTCTCTGTTTTCAAGAATTTCGGAACGGCACAAGTAAAATATAAAGGCACGGAAGTAGAATTTGTAGGAGCCCGCAAAGAGTCATATCATCGGGATTCACGAAAACCTATCGTGGAAGACGGAACACTGGAAGATGATCAGAACCGTCGTGATTTTACGATTAATGCTCTTGCCGTTTGCCTGAATAAAGCACGTTTTGGGGAACTGGTAGATCCGTTCGGCGGTATGGAAGATATGAAGGAGAAGACGATTCGTACTCCTCTTGATCCGGATATTACGTTTAGTGATGATCCGTTACGTATGATGCGCTGTATCCGTTTCGCTACGCAACTGAATTTTTACATTGATGATGACACTTTTGAATCGCTTTGCCGTAATAGGGAACGGATCAACATCATATCCCGTG
The DNA here is from genome assembly GCA_959606905.1 of uncultured Bacteroides sp. The sequence continues at coordinate 11,912 of CAUHML010000035.1, forward strand.
AGCGTATTGCAGATGAATTGAATAAGATAATTCTTTCGCCTGTTCCTTCAAAGGGCTTTATTGACTTGGAGCGTAGTGGGTTGTTGTCGTTAATCTTTCCCGAACTGGCTGCTTTGCAGGGGGTAGAAACACGGAATGGCCGTTCGCATAAGGATAACTTTTATCATACGTTGGAAGTACTTGATAATATCAGCAAGAAAACGGATAATCTTTGGCTGCGTTGGGCTGCCTTGTTGCATGATATTGCCAAACCTGCCACTAAACGTTGGGAACCAAAAGCTGGCTGGACGTTCCATAACCATAATTTCATCGGTGAAAAAATGGTTCCGAATATTTTCCGTAAGATGAAGTTGCCGATGAATGAGAAGATGAAGTATGTACAGAAAATGGTTAGTCTGCACATGAGACCAATCGTGATTGCGGATGACGTGGTGACAGATTCGGCTGTTCGTCGTCTGCTTTTTGAGGCGGGAGATGATATTGATGATTTGATGACTCTGTGTGAAGCGGATATTACTTCAAAGAATATGGAGCGTAAGCAACGTTTCTTGAATAATTTCCAGTTGGTTCGTCAGAAATTGAAAGACTTGGAGGAGAAAGACCGGATTCGTAATTTTCAGCCTCCGGTAAGTGGGGAGGAAATCATGGAAACCTTCGGTTTGCAGCCTTGCCGTGAAGTCGGGGCTTTGAAAAGTGCGATTAAAGATGCTATATTGGATGGAGTTATCCCGAATGAATATGAGGCCGCTCATGCCTTTATGTTGGAAAGAGCTGCGAAAATGGGATTGAAACCACTTGACTAATTGGCGGTTGTTTTTACTATTTGTATAAGTCTAAATCTGTATAAACAAGAAAACAGTGAACACTTAATGAATCTACTCCATACAGTGTTCACTGTTTTCTTGTTTTGTTGATCTGGTTACTGCTTAGGCAGTGTCACAGAAAAATATGGGTTAGGTATGCGTTGTTCAAATATAACTTTTTTCAACTTTTCTACGATATCCGGATGTTGGAGTGCTACATCGTTGTCTTCGTGAATATCTGTCTTTAGGTTATATAGGAACGGCTTTCCTTTTTTAACGATTAATTTCCAATCATCCATGCGCACTGCTATCTGGTTGGTTTCGTTAAATTCCCAATACAGGAAGTCATGTTGTTTCTGTTTTTTCTTGCCAAGCAAGGTCGGTGCGAAAGAAATTCCGTCGAAATAGTCAACTTCTTTTTCTTTATTACGGTATTTCTTTTCATAATTTTTGATGCCGGCCACATCACAGAAAGTAGGCATTAAATCATAGAAAGCGCAGATGTGGTCATTGACTTTGCCTGCCGGTACATGTCCCGGCCAACGGGCAATGAATGGAATGCGGATTCCTCCCTCGTGGCATTGGCGTTTCAGTCCGCGCAATTTTCCGTCTCTACCGAAGAAAGTAGGGTCGGCTCCTCCTTCTTCGTGAGGCCCGTTGTCGCTGGAGAAGATAACTAATGTGTTTTCATCCAATCCTTTTTCTTTCAATTTCTTCAAAACTTCCCCTACATAATAGTCCAGGCGGGTAATCATGGCGGCAAATTGAGCGTGTGTATGGGTGATAGCATTGTATCTTGAACCTTCGCTTCCTTTGTAAACCTTATCCGGATCGAATTTTGCTTTATACTCGTTTAAGATCGAATCTTCCGGTTGTACCAGTTCTGCGTGAGGCAAAGTGTAGGTAAATATGCCGAAGAAAGGCTGTTTGGTATCCTGTTGGTCCAGCCATTCCATTGCTTTCTCGTGAATCATGTCGGCAGAATATTGCGAGCGTTTCTGATATTCAGGACCGTACATCGGGTATTTGATGTTTTCGTCCATTACTATACGTACTACTCCTGTATCGCCCAGAGCTTTACTATATCGGTTTAAGAAATTAGGGTAGTAGAGGTGAGCTTGGAATTGGCAAATGTAACCATAATATTCATCTATGCCGCGTTTGTCCGGAGTAGAGCAAGATCCTTCGTAACCTCCGGCCCATTTACCGAACATACCGGTGGTATATCCGTTGTCTTTCATAATTTCCGGTAGGATAACGTGATCCGGATCATAAGGATGTTGTCCCACTACCGAATATTCTTTGTTGTTTCCGTACATGATAATGGGTGAATTTCCCCAATACTCTTTGTTTCCGCGTACTTCACAGTGACCTGTATGTTGTCCTGTCATAAATGAAGCTCTGGAAGGTGCGCTGACCGGGCTGCCTGCATACGCTTGTGTGAAGCGCATTCCTTCGCTTGCCATAGCGTCTATATGGGGAGTGCGTATGAATGGCTGGCCGTAGCATCCTAAGTCGCCATATCCCATGTCGTCACAGAGGATAAATATAATGTTGGGTTTGGAATCCTTTTTCTGTCCGTTGGCGGAGAGAGTGGAAAGGAGTAATGTGCCGCTTATTAATGATATAGATTTGTAATTCATAATGTTACGTAATTAAATGTTGTATGGGTTGTTTAAATTATTTGCCGATAAGGTCTTTTCCTTCGCGTACACCCTGAAGGATAGTTTGTAGCTCTGCCACTTTTTCTGGCATTTGAGAAGCATAATTAGTTACTTCTTTCACTTCTTCCATTTTATACAGTTGCGGTTCTTTTGAGTTACCGGTTTCGATTTTCGGTCCCCACTGGATCATTTTCGGTCCCCCATTCGGTTCGATATATTTCCAATCTTTTGTGCGGACAGATAGTGTATGATTGGAAGCTTGTTCGATTACCCACGGACGGTCTTTCTTTTCTTTGCCTAGCCAGCTTCCCAGGAAGTTGTAACTATCAGGTGCAGTGCCTTTGGGCATAACAGCTCCGGTCAGAGAAGCCAGTGAAGCTAACCAATCGACCTGAGAAACCAACAAATCCGATGTTTTACCTTTTTTCACTTCTTTCGGCCAGCTTAAGATAGCCGGGATACGGGTCCCTCCTTCAAATGCACTATATTTATTACCTCTTAATGGTCCTGCAGGGCTGTGTCCGTTAAGGAGTTCCTCCGCCTTATCATCATATCCGTCGTCAACTACCGGGCCGTTGTCACTTGAAAGAATAATTAATGTGTTTTCTCTCAAGCCTAGTTTTTCAAGTGTATTCAGAATTTCACCGACACAATAGTCGAATTGTACAATGGCGTCACCTCTCAGTCCCATTGGGTTCTTTCCTCTAAAACGGTCATGGGGGAAACGAGGAACGTGTACATCATTTGTTGCAAAATAAAGGAAGAAAGGTTTATCCTTATTTTCTTCAATAAACTGAATGGCATGTGTTGTCAGAGAGTCAGCAATGTTTTCGTCTTTCCAAAGAGCTTTACCTCCACCTTTCATAAAGCCGATGCGGGAAATGCCATTGACGATAGACATATCGTGTCCGTGACTAGGTTTCAGGTTATAAAGCATTTCCGGATTGCTCTTTCCGGTAGGTTCACCTTCAAAATTTCTTTGATAGCTTACTTCGATAGGTGCACTAGGATCGTAGTTGGCTACTTTCCCGTTTTCAATGTATACGCAAGGTACACGGTCAGCGGTAGCTGCCATAATGTAATGGTAGTCAAATCCTAAGTCTCCCAATGCACATGGCAGTGGAGCGTTCCAATCTTGTGTACCGGCTTTGTCTCCTAATCCCAAGTGCCATTTTCCGATAGCTCCGGTAGCATAACCGGTACTTTTGAACATATCCGCCATGGTATATTGTTCGGGACGGATAATCATGCCGGCATTTCCGGCAGCTACGTCTGTTCCTTTTTTGCGCCAAGCATATTCTCCTGTCAGCATGGAATAACGGGAAGGGGTACTGGTTGCAGCGGTGGCGTGGGCATTAGTAAAGCGAATACCTGATTTTGCTAATCTGTTGACATTGGGAGTTTGTACGTTTTTAGCTCCGTAACATTCCAAATCTCCATAACCGAGATCGTCGGCATAGATAAACACAACGTTGGGTGTTTTTGCTTTTTCGGGGGTGGTTTGTTTGGGGGCTTTGTCTGCGGCTGTGGCCACACAGGCAGCAGAAGATAAAAGGGTAAAAAGCAAAGGTTGTTTCATTGTTTTATTAAATTTATATTGATTAAGGTGTTTAATTTTTTATTGTCCATGTGTTTTTAAGACGCTAATATAGTATATTTAATCATTGAAAGCAACTTTATTCTCATTCTTTAAAAAAATAGAGAGTAAAGTTGCTTTATATTAATACCCCGGAAGTTGTTTTTTGGCATTAATTGATATATCCCGGATTTGTCAGTATATTTTTTGAATATAAACTATTTCAATTCAATAATTTCTTCGTTACAGTTCGTCAGTTTTTCTATTCTTTCGTTCGTTACTACCCAAGAGTTTTCTATTCCTACCGGACCTATACCCGGAAGAACGATTTTAGGCTCAAGAGCAAAGACCATTCCCGGTTCCAGTTCTTGTTTCATGCGGGGAGCTAACACGGGTGCCTCGTTGATTTCGAGTCCGATACCGTGACCGATAAATTTGGCCTGCTGTTGCGTGCCCATAAATTTATCTGCAAATCCGGCAGCAGTCACCATTTCTATGGCAGTGTTGTAAAGGGTTTCGCAAGGAATACCCGGCTTGGCGATAGAAGCGATTTTTTCCTGAATATCCAGGCAGACCTGATGAGCAGCATACGCTTCCTCCGGTAATTTCCCAATAGAGAATACACGGCTCATGTCACCCATGTATCCATTGAAGTTGCCGCCTAAGTCAATCATTACACTCTGGCCTTCTTTCAGTGGGGTTTTATTCGCCCCTCCCGGCAGGGCAGGGTCGAGGCCTTGGCCACCTAAAGCAAAGTCGTATGGAGAGGGGTATCCGGCATTGTCTCCGGTCAGCACGCTACCCATGAAGATTTCCATGCTACGTCCGAAAACGCGGAAGATTCCCAAATTGCCTTGCAGACGCATCAGACGTTCGATTTCGATAGAAAATTCGATGTCCGTCATGCCGGGGCGGTATACGCTGGGGATTTGTTCGTAGGCTTTGGCGTGAGCAATGCCCGAACGACGGAACATTTCAATTTCAATGGCAGTTTTTACACTACGTGCCTGGCGGATTAACGGAGTGCCGTTGACTACTTCCGTTTCAGGAAACAAGCTTGCCAACCGGCAATATTCCGAGTAAGGGAGTTCGTCACCTTCCAACATTAACTTGGCAGGCATGGGCAATCCTTTTTCTTTTAGCAAATCTACAATTTGTTCCGGTTTGCGGATTGAGAATGAATGTTCTCCTGTGATATTGTTGGGACGTTTAAAAAACAGTAAAGCAGGTGAGTGTAGTGGGAGATAGAGATAACCACTGACTACGCAACCATACGTGTAAATTAAATTAGCATTACAAGTAATAAGTGCGGCGTCAATGCCCTGTAACGCCATCAGACTGCGAATCTTATCGCGGCGAAGTTTTAATTCGGGTTGTAGCATTTTATATTTGTTACATGATTAATAATTACACAATTGCTAATAGTAAATCATTAATTATGAGTTGTTTACTGTGAACAACAAATTCATAATCTATTATTTACCTTATTATGCTACAAAGATAATTAATTCCATTGAAAATAATGTTAATCTCAAAAAAATAGCGCTACCCGCGTCCTGTCACAGGAGGCGAGTAGCGCAAAACCACAAATACAAATACAACTAAACAAAGTCTTTTTAAATAACGCCTTGTCCCATCATTGCGTGAGCTACTTTCATAAATCCGGCAATATTAGCACCCTTCACATAATTGATATATCCGTCGGGTTCTGTGCCGTATTTCACGCATTGGGCATGGATGCCGTGCATGATCGCATGAAGCTTTTCATCTACTTCGGCAGCGCTCCAGCTCAGATGCATTGCGTTTTGAGACATTTCCAGGCCGGAAGTGGCAACACCGCCGGCATTGACTGCCTTACCCGGAGCATACATCGTTTTATGTTCGATAAATAAATCGATTGCTTCGGGAGTACATCCCATGTTAGAAATTTCTCCGACACAAAGTACGTCATTTTTTATGAGATTTTGTGCATCTTCTCCATTTAATTCGTTTTGAGTTGCGCATGGAAGTGCAATGTCTGCTTTTACTTCCCACGGGCGTTTGCCTTCTACGAATGTAGCATTCGGATATTGTTCAGCGTAAGGAGCTACAATGTCATTACCCGAAGAACGCAACTCGAGCATATAGTCTATCTTTTCGCCGCTGATTCCGTCCGGGTCGTAGATGTATCCATCCGGGCCCGAGATTGTGATAACTTTTGCACCCAACTCGGTAGCTTTCGTAGCTGCTCCCCAGGCTACATTACCAAAACCGGAGATGGCAACAGTCTTACCTTTAATATCAATTCCTTTTGTCTGCAACATTTGATTGACAAAATATAAACCACCGAAACCGGTAGCTTCGGGACGAATCAGCGAACCGCCAAATTCCAGTCCTTTACCGGTAAATGTTCCGGTAAATTCGCGGGTCAGCTTTTTGTACATACCGAACATATAACCTACTTCACGTCCGCCCACGCCAATGTCACCGGCAGGCACATCCATATCCGGACCTAAATGGCGCCACAATTCCAACATAAATGCCTGGCAGAAACGCATAATTTCAGCATCGCTCTTTCCACGTGGAGAGAAGTCCGAACCACCTTTACCTCCGCCCATAGGCAGGGTAGTCAGCGCGTTTTTGAACGTCTGTTCGAATCCGAGGAATTTAAGGATGGAAAGATTGACCGAAGCATGGAAACGAATACCACCTTTGTACGGACCAATCGCATTGTTGAATTGTACGCGATAGCCGAGATTTGTTTGAACTTCTCCTTTATCGTCTACCCAAGTGACACGGAAAGTAAAAATACGGTCTGGTTCTACCAATCTTTCGATGATTTTGGCTTTTTCAAATTCAGGATGTTGATTGTAGATGTCTTCGATAGAAAGAAGTACTTCCTTCACTGCTTGAAGATATTCAGACTCACCGGGATGTTTTGCCTCCAAAGAGGACATGATTTTCTGGATGTTCATAATAGTATGTTTTTAAAAAGGTTGTTCTGATAAAATGTCAACTAACTATACTGCAAATATAGGAAAAGTTTTCAAATGTGATTGATTTTATGGCTATATTTTGATTAAATAATGATAAAATGATAGAGTTGGGGATACTAGCTAAGGAGCTTATAGTATTCGCACATTAATAATGTTACTTTTTTCATGTGAATAAAAAAATCGAGGATAAACTTAATGTTACAAATCTACAAAATAATAAGAGATAAGCAAGTAAACTTTATAAAGAAGATGATAGAAAATGAGATTTAAAAAATTAACTTTGCAAACCGGATTTTGGAAACATGATGATTTGGAATAAGAAAGGAGAATAATTTTATGCTCAGTAAATATAAATTAAACCAGCTTTACTTCAAAGATACGCAGTTCGCCAACCTGATGACCAGGCGGATTTTCAACGTGTTGTTAATAGCCAACCCTTATGACGCTTTCATGTTGGAAGATGACGGACGTATTGATGAAAAGATATTCAATGAATACACCTCTTTGTCCTTGCGTTATCCGCCGCGTTTCTCACAAGTATCTACGGAGGAAGAGGCTTTGACGCAATTGGAGAATATGTCGTTCGACCTGGTGATTTGTATGCCGAGTACGGGTGATAATGACAGTTTCGACATCGGCCGTCACATTAAAGAGAAATATGAGCATATTCCTATTGTCATTCTGACTCCTTTCAGCCATGGTATTACAAAGAGGATTATCAACGAAGATCTGAGTGCGTTCGAATACGTATTCTGCTGGCTGGGTAATACGGATTTGTTGGTTTCTATCATTAAGTTAATGGAGGATAAGATGAATCTGGAACATGATGTGCAGGAAGTCGGTGTACAGTTGATTCTTTTGGTGGAAGACGGTATCCGTTTCTATTCCTCCATTCTTCCCAACCTGTATAAATTCGTGCTAAAGCAAAGCCAGGAATTTTCTACCGAGGCGTTGAATGCGCATCAGCGTACACTCCGTATGCGTGGACGTCCTAAAATCGTTCTGGCACGCACGTATCAAGAGGCAATGGAGGTCTATCGTAAATATCAGAACAATATATTAGGTGTTATCACAGACGTACGTTTCCCGAAGGTGGAGCGTGGCGAAAAAGACGGTCTGGCGGGTATTAAGTTATGCGCTGAGATACGTAAGAATGATCCGTTTGTACCGTTGATTATCCAGTCTTCCGAATCAGAGAACGCTTCGTATGCAGCAAAGTATGGCGCTAGTTTTATCGACAAGAACTCCAAGAAAATGGACGTCGACCTGCGGCGTATCGTTTCTGATAACTTTGGTTTCGGCGACTTTGTGTTCCGTAATCCGGAGACAGGGGAGGAGATTGCCCGTGTACGTAATCTGAAAGAATTGCAGAATATCCTGTTCGCTGTGCCTGCCGAGTCTTTCTTGTATCATATTAGCCGGAATCATGTGTCACGCTGGCTTTATTCACGCGCCATGTTCCCGGTGGCAGAGTTTTTGAAACCTATTACATGGAGCAGCCTTCAGGACGTGGATGCGCATCGCCGGATTATCTTTGAAGCGATTGTGAAATACCGTAAAATGAAGAATCAGGGAGTGGTTGCCGTCTTTAAACGTGACCGTTTCGACCGTTATTCCAACTTTGCCCGTATCGGTGACGGTTCGTTGGGAGGAAAGGGACGCGGTTTGGCTTTTATAGATAATATGGTGAAACGTTATCCCGAATTTGAAGAGTTTGAGAATGCCCGTGTTGCCATTCCTAAGACAGTGGTGCTTTGTACGGACGTATTCGATGAATTTATGGACATTAACAATCTGTATCAGATTGCGCTTTCGGATGCGGATGATGATACGATATTGCGATATTTCCTGAAAGCAAAATTGCCGGACAGACTGGTAGAGGACTTCTTTACTTTCTTTGATGTGGTGAAATCGCCTATTGCTATCCGTTCTTCTTCTTTGTTGGAAGATTCTCACTATCAGCCGTTTGCCGGAATCTATAACACTTATATGATTCCTTATCTGGACGATCGGTATGAGATGTTGCGTATGCTTTCCGATGCAATCAAAGGCGTTTATGCTTCCGTTTATTTTCGGGATAGTAAAGCCTATATGCAGGCTACATCGAATGTGATCGATCAGGAAAAAATGGCCGTTATTTTGCAGGAAGTAGTCGGCAATCAGTATGGTGACCGTTATTATCCATCCATGTCCGGTGTGGCGCGTTCGCTGAATTATTATCCGTTGGGTGATGAAAAAGCGGAGGAAGGAACCGTCAATCTGGCACTGGGATTGGGAAAATATATTGTAGACGGCGGTATGACGCTTCGTTTCTCTCCTTATCACCCCAATCAGGTGTTACAGACCAGCGAAATGGAAATAGCTCTGAAAGAAACCCAGACCCGCTTCTATGCCTTGGATTTGAAGAATGCAGGGCATGATTTCTCTATCGATGATGGTTTCAATTTGTTGAAACTTCATGTGAAAGAGGCGGAAAACGATGGAGCTTTGCGGTATATTGCTTCTACATACGATCCTTACGATCAGGTTATCCGTGACGGTTTGTATCCGGGCGGACGCAAGGTGATTACGTTTGCAAACATTCTGCAACATGATGTATTTCCGTTGCCTCGGATTCTTCAATTAGTGCTGAAGTATGGCGAACAGGAAATGCGCCGTCCGGTTGAAATTGAGTTTGCGGCTACCATGAGTCGCGAGCAGGATAAGACAGGCACATTTTATTTGTTACAGATCCGGCCGATTGTGGATAGTAAGGAAATGTTGGATGAAGATTTGAATGAGATACGGGATGAGGACGTTATCCTTCGTTCTTATAATTCGTTGGGACATGGCATTATGAACGAAATTCACGATATTGTCTATGTAAAGACTGAGGGTTACAGTGCTTCGAACAATCAGGCTATTGCTTGGGAAATAGAAAAAATCAACCGGCAGTTCCTGAATGAAGGTAAGAATTATGTGCTTGTCGGTCCGGGACGTTGGGGAAGCAGCGATACATGGTTGGGTATTCCGGTGAAATGGCCGCATATTTCTGCTGCCCGTGTGATAGTGGAAGCCGGTTTGACTAATTACCGCGTAGATCCGAGTCAAGGCACACACTTCTTCCAGAACCTGACTTCTTTCGGAGTAGGCTATTTCACTATCAACGCTTTTATGAATGACGGTGTTTACGATCAGGATTTCCTTAATGCCCAACCAGCGGTAGACGAAACGAAATTCTTGCGTCATGTCCGTTTTGAGAAGCCGATGATAGTCAAGATGGACGGAAAGAAAAAATTGGGTGTCGTTTTAAGGCCGGAAGATTAAGTGATTCTGTTAATTAAGACCGATGTTGTTTATCCACTATTCCTATATGCTAATGGACTCATGCCAACATATCGTTTGAAGTATTTGCCGAAGAATGATGTGTTGGCGAAATTGAGTGAGTTGGAAATTTCCTGGATGGGGATATTGGTCGATTTCAGTTGTGATTTGGCATCCATAATTACCATGTGTGAGATGATTTCGACACAGGTGTTTCCTGTCACTTTCTTTACAGTAGTACAGAGGTGAATATTTGATATTTTGAGTTTCTCGGCATACCATGCTACATTGCGCGTCTTATTGTAATTTTGTATCACCAGTTGAGTGAAGTTTTTGTAGATTAACTCGCTTTTAGATGAATACTCTTTCGTGTTTTGTAGCTGGTTGTTATACATGGCAGCTATTCCGGTATGTATATTATTATACAAGTGCGGAGTAATTCCTTTGCGGGTTGATTCGTCGAAAAAATCATATAGCTTTATCAAGAATTGAAAGTATTCTGCCAGTAGTTTGACTCCTTCCGGCTTTAATGAAATAACCGGTCGGCCTATCGTTATAAATAGGGTGTTGATAGCCGAAGGAAGTAAATTGGCTTGCTCTATGTATTTTGATGAGAAGCCTCCGAAATAAAGCATCGGTTCTCCATTGACACTGTGTATCTGAAGAATACTTCCGGGCATAATTGTAACGAAGTCATTAGCCCGTACTGTTATGCGATTTAGATTGACCGAGGCTTCGATTTCTCCCTCCATGCATAGCACGAATATTTCCGATTTCAGTCGGCAAGGAAAGTTGGTATACAAGCTAAGCAATGCCTTGTTTACTCCTGTACCTATGAGCCATTCTTCGGGTAAATCTATTTTGGGTAGTTCTTTCATTTCTCACACTTTTTACTTTATACAAAGATATATGGATTGTGATTAATGGGCTGTTTTTCTTTTCAAAAATTATAATTTTGACTCGTAAAACGGTATCTTATAAGATATTTTAGGCGCTTTTCTTTAAAAATAGAACAGAAACAAGAAAAATAGACCTTGCAGGTGTGTGAAAATAATAGTTACTTTGCGCCTGTGAAATTTTGGCATTTGTGTGCGATGGGAATATCACGCATTTGCTTTTATTAATTAAAAAGAGAATTTAGAAATGAACAAGAGATTATTTTATTATCTGTTTGCTGTATTGTGTACAGTGACATTGTTTACATCTTGTAGTGATGACGATGATAATGGGAAGGGTGATGATCAGACGGAAGTTGCTGATATAAGTGGTAATTATAAAGGCAATCTAGTGGTATCTATTAATGAACAACCGGCTGATCCTATTTCTCAGGTAATATCTATTACTAAATCAGGTAATCAAACATCACAAGTAGTACTGTCTTTAAAGAATTTTTCATTTGGCGGACAGTTGGTAGGTGATATTGAAGTTCCTTGTATGGTAGAAGAAAGAGAAGGAACACAATCTTTTAGTGGTCAAAAGAACTTAACGTTTACTACACCATTTGGACAATTGTTAGGTACGCTCCCTACATCAGTTAACGGAACTGTGAAAGACGGGAAAATTAGCATGAAAATCGGTGTGACTGTTACAGCTTTAGAGCAAGTTGTAGATGTTGATTTTGACGGAAATAAGATGACTGGCAACGAAAGTAGTGAAGCGAAGATTTTGTCTTTTACTTTTGATACATCAGTTGAAGCTAACGCAGTTGTTTCTTCTGTTCCTGTGATTAATGACGAAAATGGAACCATTGCCTTTGAAGTTGAAAATGCATCAAATGATGACTTGAAAAAATTGGTTCCCACAATTGAAGTTTCAGCAAAAGCAACTGTTAATCCTGCTAGCAAGACTGAAGTTGACTTTTCTTCAGGTAGTGTTGTGTTTACTGTTGTTGCTGAGGATGGAAGTTCTAAAAAATATACAGCTTCTATTTCGGGGAATACGTCTATCGTAAATAATGACTTCGAAACATGGGTTCCTGAATCTCATAAACCTACTGTGGGATCTGCTTTAACGTATGATATTCCTGAAGGATGGCGTACTAGTAATCCAGGAATTGTTGAAATGAAATCAATGGTTGGTGAAAAACCATGGTCTGTTTTAAAAGTAACTGATAGCGAGCGAAATAGTTCTGTAGCACAGATTCAGACAATTGATTCGGATGGCAAAAGTATTCTTATGTTTAAAATACCTAAAGTAACGGCTGGATCTCTATTTTTAGGAAATTGGAAAACAAATGCTACAAATACACTGAACAGTACTAAGTTTGGTGTTGAATATGATAATAGTTTAGGAAAACCTGTAGCTGTTAAGGGGTGGTATAAATATGAGTCGGGAAAAGATTACTATACGTGCGAAGCTCCTTATATGACTAATTGTCCTAATGCAACAAAAGTGGAAGGTCAAGAATATGTTGATGAATATTCTATAAAAGTGTCACTTTATACAACTGAGGAGTTTGATAATACTACATATGTGGACTGTTTAACAGGAGAAGAAGGAGAAAAGAATTTCTATGCATCTAGTCGTGTTGTAGCAAAAGGAGGAGTTGAAGGAGGAAGTACTGATGGACAATGGAAAGAATTTACTATAACTTTAGATTATGGTGATAAGGAGTTTGATTCAAATCAGAAATATCGTTTTGCTATCGTTTGTTCTTCTAGTAAAGACGGAGATAAGTTCTGGGGAGCCCCCGGTAGTAAATTATGGGTAGATGATATAGAAGTAATATATAAAAAATAAATCAATTCATATCTTATTAAAAAAGCCGGAATGTAGAATGCATTCCGGCTTTTTTAATAAGATAATATGTACAGTTCTTTTAGAACGCATATCCGAAACCAATATTCAAATAGATCGGATACATTGCAAATGTTATAGTATCGAAGTCTTTCTTGAATATATCGTTCAGTCCCCATGTTAGGTCTGCATATACATTAAGGTGTTTGAAAGCCTTCCACTCGCCACCTAATTGAGCACCCCATTGGAATTTGCGTAGATTATCAGAGAAATCATAAGTTGCAATACTTCCACCACTAAAGTCGACACGCTGACCAGTTTCATCAGGGGTACGTAAATGTCCTTCATATACATGTCCTGAAAAACTTCCTTCAGTCATATAAGAGAAATACGGACCAAGTGATACTTTCCAACGATCGCTTATCTTATAGTTAGCTAACAAAGGAATAGTAATATATGAGTTTTTCACTTTTGTTTTCACACCACCTGTCCAAAGTCCTTGTAGCTCTCCTCCGTTAGTGTTGATAATCTTCATACCATAGTTCTTTACGGTAGCTTCGGTTGTCATAGTTTTGTTTTCGAGGCGTATACCTGCGGTCATTCCCCATTTTTTGTCATTACCGAACCATTTCGTGGTATTTCCTTCGATAGAGATAGCAACATTTGGAGCATAGCTATCAATATTACGTATTTCTTTGGGCAAAGGCAGGGGCGAGGTACCTCCAATGCTGAATCCTGCTTTGATACTATATTCCCAACCATGCAAATAAGAATAGATCAGCGCTTTATTGCGTTCATTCTGACTATATGCAGTTTGTGTAAAAAGTATTGCTAAGAATGCGATTCCAACTACTTTATTATATATTATTTTCTTCATTGTCTTGTTAATTGATTGGTTTATTATTGATTCGCAGGATATTCATTCGGATTGGAAGTATGAGCGATCCTTACTTTGTCAATATAGAGTGTACTTCCTACAGCTCCCTCGAACTTCGCACCGTCCACACTGGATGAGAATACAATAGCAAGTTTATAGATACCTTTTCCCAACTTGTCTGGATCAATAGATTTACCATTCTGTGGTTCGAATTTGAAATTGAACTGTTTCCAAATGTCAGTTTCAGGAAGTTCTTTAATATTTCGTGCCAGAGCTACAATATTGGGTGAATTGAGTGAGGTCGAACCATCGAGAAATTGTACATTGTCATCCGTTTCATATAATACTCCGTAGATATCACATTCATCTTTTCTTCCCTCTACAGGTTTTCCTTTTGATGAGAAAGTAGGACCAGCCTTGTATTTATACCAGCCTTCCAGTCTGAGCGGATAGTAAAAGAAGGGAAATCCGAAATGGGTAGCTTTCATAGCATTGCCACTTAAGGCTTGTCCTACTTCGAATGAACCGATGAAAAGATTACCGGCTGCAATATACATCTTTACCATGCTTCCGAAACTACCGGTATCTTTTGTTTCCAATTTCACGCATTTACCACCATCAACTCCTCCGTTAACTTGCACTGTCGGATAACCATCCGGTGCTTTTGCCATTTTTGTCAATTCGAATCCCGGATTTCCACTAGCCAATTCCAATCGACGGATTATGGTACCTGAGGAAGGATTGTCTTCGGTAAACTTGTGATAAGGGTTGTCTGAACTCAGTGTCTCAAAATCGTATGTAAAAGGCATTTCCGTTTGCCAAAGTCTGATTGTATAGGTTGCCGAAAAAGCACCATCTTCTGATGTAACCTTAAATAATCTCGGATTCTCGTCTTTAAAGTTGTAGGTGTTAATTCCGTCTTCAGTAAATCGTTGAACAGGGACTATAGAAGCTCCGGCAGGAAGGTTGAAGTTAATGTTTATTTTAGACGGATCGGCAGCTCTTGATGCATATAGTTGTACGGTGAACTCATTAGGATCGATTAAACATTGCTGAATATCGCTTCCACTACATCCGTCTATAGCTGCTTCTACATTTAAGGCTTCATTCTGAATGCACGAAGTCACTGCCAGACATAACATTATTCCAGCTATTACACTTTTTATTTTCATTAGTCTAATTTTTAGTTGAAAAATAATTTGGGTGCAAAGGTAATTAAAAAGTGTTGATTTCCAATTTATATAGAATGTTAAAAAGGAAATCTAGACAGGTATTTTTCCTTATTTCTTTGTCTGTGCTAATATGCTTGTTTTAAACGAATCATATTGCAGTCAAAGGTCATTTTTATGATCGTATTTGCAAATCCTTTCATCATGAAGTTTTAAAACTGGTTCTTCTTCAAATTTGGTGGTAAACTTAATTAGGAAAATAATAATTTGATAATCGATAGTATTCTCCATTCTCCTCCTTCGGGAAGGAGGAGTCCCCGTAGGGGGAGGTGGTAGGTGAATGCGTAAGTCTGTTATTATCAGCATTGTGTATCCACCTACCACCCCGGCTTTCAGCCACCCCTCCTTCCCCGAAGGAGGGGAATGGAGATACCACCGACTGGTTAAATTACCACCAAATTTGAAGAAGAACTTTAAAAATGAATAATCATCTTACACCTTACACTTTTGTTGTTTAATCGTTTGATATAAAACAGATTAAATGAGTGTAAGATAAGGTTGCAGATAGTGTAAGATAAAGGTGTCTTACACTTAATAGGAGTCGTAGTAAATCAATAGAGAACACATAATGTGCGGACCTTCACGAAATGGCTTGTTCATATAGGTAAATAATATATTTCCCACAGTGAAATAAAGTGTTTCCACTAACTAAACATTTAGTTTCTTACCTTGAAATACTTTGTTTCCTTATATTGAACACTTTGTTTCAAGCTCTTGAACATTCTGTTTTAAGCTCTTGAAACAAAATAAAGCTACCGTCAAAAATAATCAGGAAAGTAATCTCCGAAGAAGTGTAAGATAAAGGTATCTTACACTATCTGTAACCTTATCTTGCACTCGTTTAATCGGTTTTGTATCAAACGATTAAACAACAAAAGTGTAAGGTGTAAGATAATTATGCACATTTAATTTTATAGAAGAATCGTATGATTTAATTCATAACTCATACAGATATGAATATTCAACAGGTCGAATTTGTATAAAAGAAAAGCATGTTACTGACATCCAGGTGTCAGTATACATTTACATTACATAAAAAAAACTCCCGCTTTTCCCTTAGGAAAGCGGGAGTTTTTAATAAACTATAGCTTACTTATATCTTATGGGCTGATTATACGATACCTTGTGCCATCATTGCTTTTGCAACCTTCATAAATCCGGCTACGTTAGCACCTTTCACATAGTTTACATATCCGTCGGCTTCAGTACCATACTGAACGCAAGCTTCGTGGATATTCTTCATAATGCTTTTCAGTTTCTCGTCAACTTCTTCTGCACTCCAACTCAGTTTGATAGAGTTCTGAGTCATTTCAAGACCTGATACAGATACACCACCAGCATTAGCCGCTTTACCCGGAGCATAAAGAATCTTAGCATCCTGAAATACTTTGATTGCTTCCGGAGTAGAAGGCATGTTAGCACCTTCGGAAACTGCAATTACACCGTTGGCAACCAATGTCTTGGCATCGTCGCCGTTAAGTTCGTTCTGAGTGGCAGAAGGCAGGGCGATATCTGCTTTTTCGCCCCAAGGACGAGCTCCTTCTACATATTTGCAACCATATTTCTCTGCATATTCGCGGATACGACCACGGTAGAGGTTTTTCAGTTCCATGATATAATCCAGCTTTTCGCGGTCGATACCATCCGGATCATAGATGTAACCGTCAGAGTCGGACATGGTCAGCACTTTGCCACCCAGTTCAAGAACTTTTTCTGCTGTGTATTGAGCAACGTTACCAGAACCGGAAATCAGGCAAGTCTTGCCTTTCAAGTCAGTACCCTTAGTTTTCAGCATTTCCATTAAGAAATAGATGTTACCGTAACCGGTAGCTTCCGGGCGAATCAATGAACCACCAAATTCGCGTCCTTTACCGGTAAATGTTCCGGTGAATTCATGAGTCAGTTTCTTGTACATACCAAACATGAAACCTACTTCACGACCACCAACACCGATGTCACCGGCAGGAACGTCAGTCTCAGGACCCACGTGACGCCATAATTCAAGCATGAAAGCCTGTACGAAACGCATTACTTCCATATTTGACTTACCGCGCGGAGAGAAGTCGGAACCACCTTTACCGCCACCCATAGGCAGGGTAGTCAGTGAGTTTTTGAATGTTTGTTCAAAGGCAAGGAACTTCAAGATAGAAAGGTTTACAGATGCATGGAAACGGATACCGCCTTTGTACGGGCCAATCGCGTTGTTATGCTGAACACGGTAACCCATGTTGGTCTGAATATTACCTTTATCATCCATCCAAGTCACGCGGAACTGATATACTCTATCAGGAATACACAAACGTTCGATCAAGTTTACTTTATCAAACTCCGGGTGTTTGTTGTATTCTTCTTCAATAGTAGAAAGTACTTCTTCTACTGCTTGATGATACTCCGGTTCATTGGGAAATCTTCTTTTCAGATCGTCTAATACCTTTGCTGCATTCATAATCTTTTTTTCTTTTATTGGTTGTTTAAAATTCGATTATCTATTTCTCTTATGCGGTTGCAAAAGTAAAGATAAAAATTGAACTAGCAAACATTTTATAAAGAAAAATGCGATAAAACATCAAATTTGATATTTTATCGCATTAAAAGCAGAAAAAAAGATATTTATTTATTCTTTTTCATCGACTTATAGACAGGAATAAAGACTAATGCTGCCGAAATGACAAGCATTACTACTGTCATTCCGTCAATTCGTTCGGCTTTTGTAAGAACCAAATAGCAAAGAGCCAGCCAAAGTAGACTGATACAAACTATTTGTGATTTTGATAACGGCCTTCTCATTTGCTTTCCTTTTTCTTCTTGTCTACGATAGCATCAATCACGGCTACGGCGGTGATATTGACGATGTCGCGAACAGAGCTTTCGAAGTCGGTGAAATGGATAGGCTTGTTCAATCCCATTTGGATAGGCCCGATAAATTCTGTGTCAGGGTCCATTGCTTGCAGCAATTTGTATCCGGCATTTGCAGAACTCAAGTTCGGGAAAATCAGTGTGTTCACATCTTTACCTTTCAGGCGGGTGAACGGATACTTGGCGTCGCGCAACTCACGGTTCATGGCAAAGTTGACCTGCATTTCACCGTCGATAGCCAGTTCGGGATATTCTTCCTGCATATATGACACCGCTTCGTGCACTTTGACAGGGCTACCTGCGGTGTCGGCGCCGAAGTTGGAGTATGACAACATCGAAATGACCGGTGTATGATTGAAGAAGCGGACTGTTTTGTCAGACAGTTTGGCGATATCAATCAATGTGCTTGTATCCGGGTGGCGGTTAATCAATGTATCTGCCAGGAAGTAAGTGCCTTTCTTGGAGTTCAGGATATGCATGGTTCCGAAATGTTTGAATCCCGGTTGGATGCCGATTACTTCTTTGGCAACTTTGATTGTGTTGCTATATCTCGTATAAAGTCCCGTGATAAACGCGTCGGCATCTCCGGTTTCAACCATCATCATACCGAAATAGTTGCGTTCGAACATCTTGTCGTTGGCTTCTTCGTAAGTAAAGCCTTCGCGTGAACGTTTCTCTGCCAGAATGCGTGCATAACGTTCGCGGCGTTCCGATTCGTCCGGGTGGCGGAGGTTGACGATTTCGATACCTTCGAGGCTGAGGTCGAGTTCTTCCGCCAGTTTGCCGATTGCTTCGTCGTTTCCTAATAAGATAGGATGGCAGATACCTTCGGCTTTCGCTTCAACGGCGGCTTTCAGCATATTCGGGTGAATGCCTTCGGCAAACACTACACGTTGCGGGTGGCGGCGGGCGGTGTCATACAGTTGGCGGGTCAGTTTGGATTCATATCCCATAAGTTCGCGCAAGTGTACGCAATAAGCATCCCAATCCTTGATATCGGTACGTGCCACTCCGCTTTCCATAGCAGCTCTTGCCACGGCACAGGAAACTTCGGTGATGAGGCGTGGGTCTACCGGTTTCGGGATGAAATATTCCGGCCCGAAAGAAAGATTGTTCACGTGGTATGCTGCATTCACGACGTCGGGTACAGGCTGTTTTGCCAGATTGGCAATAGCGTGTACGGCGGCGATTTTCATTTCTTCGTTGATCGCCTTGGCATGCGTATCCAGAGCACCGCGGAAGATGTACGGGAAACCGATTACATTGTTAATCTGGTTCGGATAGTCGGAACGTCCGGTTGCCATTAATACGTCAGGGCGTGCTGCCATAGCGTCTTCGTAAGAGATTTCCGGTGTCGGGTTTGCCAGTGCAAATACGATAGGCATTGGAGCCATGCTGCGCACCATGTCCTGACTCAGCACATTTCCTTTTGACAGTCCGAGGAATACATCTGCACCTTTGATTGCTTCTTCCAATGTATGGATATCCGTGCGGTCGGTTGCAAAATATCTTTTCTGTTCATTCAGATCGGTACGCGCCTTGCTGATTACGCCTTTACTGTCCAGCATGACGATGTTTTCGAGACGTGCGCCCAGTGATACATATAATTTAGTACAAGATACGGCAGAGGCACCTGCACCGTTCACGACGATTTTTACAT
>CAUHML010000036.1 GCA_959606905.1 uncultured Bacteroides sp.
GCTAAGTTTACAGGTAACGAAGCTGGTAAGGCTTTGGTTGCTGCTGGTCCGAAACTCTAATTTATATATTAGATATATTGAGAAAGGCGGTTCCGAAAGGAGCCGCCTTTTTGTTTCATAAGTTTCATAAAAATATGAATTCTATTTTGTAATTTGATATAATAAAGATATATTTGTTATGCCTTATAAATATCTAAAAGAAAAATAAATGAACCTGCGCGATAACAGTATTGATCTCGTCTCTTTCAATAAACTATTTACGGAGTATCATGAACGCTTTGTCCGTTTCGCTTATACTTATGTGGATAACTATATGGAGGCTGAGGATATTGTGATGGAAGCCATGACTTATTACTGGGAAAACAGGACCCGTTTGTTTGGAGTGAATCCTCCTGCTTATATTTTTACTACAATTAAAAATAAGTGCCTGAATTATCTTCGCGACCGTCAGTATTATCAGACTGTATCAGAGCAATTACAAGAGCATGCAGCATGGAAGCTTGCGATACAGATATCTACTCTGGAAGCATGCAACCCGGAGGAACTTTTTTCTAAAGAAATGAAGCAGTTGGTGGAGCATGCGTTAAGTAAATTGCCGGAAAAAACAAGAAGAGTCTTTATTATGCGGCGCTTTGAAGAAAAGAGTTATCGTGAGATTGCTTCAGAGATGAATATGTCCGTCAAGGGAGTTGAATACCATATGAATAAGGCGACAGAATCTTTAAAAAAAACATTGAAAGACTTCCTGCCTCTTTTGATTTATCTTATCTATCATTAATTTTTCACATCTATTAACTAGGGATTCTTTTTCGTTGTGTGCTTTACTATAAAAGGCAATGGTATAATGTGTCATTTTATATAAGTTGACGATGAATTTGGACAGAGAACTTTTATTTCGTTTTTTCAATAAAGAAACGACGCTTGAGGAAGAAAAGAAAATTCGTCTTTGGATAGATGAATGCGACGAACATCGTTGCGAGTTTTTCCGTGAACGTCAACTTTTTGATGCTATTTTGCTTCACGGGGATCCGTCTTACGAAAAGAGCCGCCCCCGATTCTATATTCCATGGCATAAAGTGGTGGCTACTCTTTCCGGTATTGCAGCGATTGTGATACTTACTATCATTACGACTACATATTTCTTGCAACAATCTTTTAGAGACGAAGTGATGAATACAGTTACTGTCCCCCAGGGACAGCGTGTTCACTTGACATTGTCTGATGGAACAAAGGTTTGGTTGAATGCTAAAACCAAAATGGAGTATCCGCAAAGCTTTAAAGTGTCCGATCAAAGAATAGTAAAAGTGGACGGCGAAGCCTATTTTGAAGTGAGTAAGAATAAAGAGAAACCATTTATTGTTAAAACGACTAAGGGTGATGTAGAAGTATTAGGAACTAAGTTTTACATAAGCGCTTATGCGACAACAGATGTTTTTGAAACTTCTTTGATAGAAGGTAAAGTGAAGGTGCATACTGCTTATGAAGATATGACACTCTATCCCAAAGATAAGGCTGTATTGGAAAACGGTCTTCTCACTCGTAAGCAGATTGATGATATGGATACTTACCGTTGGCGTGACGGGCTTTATTGTTTTAAGAACCTATCTTTTGATGATGTTCTGAAACAATTTGAGATCT
The DNA here is from genome assembly GCA_959606905.1 of uncultured Bacteroides sp. The sequence goes on from CAUHML010000036.1 coordinate 1,639, forward strand.
ATTATGATATCCGTTTTGTGAAAGAGAATCCACAAATTGCAAACCCAAAACTGAATGGAAAGTTCAGGCTGATTGACGGAGTAGATTACGCATTACGGGTACTTCAAAGAGAGGTCGGTTTCTCGTTCCGGAGGGATGATGAAGCTAATGTGATTTATCTGAAATAATTTGTCCAACTATAAAATGAATGCCTATGTAAATAAATAGAAGAAGTCTGAAAACGAAATCGGCAAGTACTACCAATACCTGCCGATCGTGAGATAAATTTTCTCACCCGAGAGTGAAAAAACTTTTAATAAAATCTAATCGTAAAAATATGAAAAATAAATCAATCGGGGACGATTATAAGCTAAAAAATCCCCATGTTAACCTATTTTATAGAGCTATGCGAATAACTACATTCTTATTGTTCTTCTGTTCGTTCTGTGCTTTAGCCGATAATGTAAATTCTCAGACGGCGAAAGTTACTATTAAAAGAAGTAATGTGACACTTCTGGATGTGCTGAATGAAATAGAAAATCAAACTAATTATCTGTTTATTTATTCCAACGACATTAATGTGAAACGTCCGGTTTCGATTAATGTGAATGCAAAGGCGGTTAATAGCGTTTTAGCTAAGTTGTTTGCTGGAAAGGACGTTGCCTATCAAATGGAGGGAACTCATATTGTTTTGACAAAAACGGAAAAATCCTTAAACGAGGTAAGTGTACAGCAACAAAGTAAAAGAATGGAAAACATTACCGGTGTGGTGCTTGACGAAGCGGGAGAACCGATAATCGGTGCTTCTGTAAAAGTACAGAATACAACTATTGGTACCATTACTGATCTGGAAGGAAAGTTTAAATTGGAGCTTCCGGCAAAATCTGTCATTGAAATATCGTTTATCGGATATCGGACGAAAACGGTTGTTGTCGGTAAGGAGAAACATATTAGTATCTATATGGAAGAAGATACTAAAGCGTTGGACGAAGTGATTGTTGTGGGGTATGGCACGACTTCCAAGCGCAAGACTACTGCCGCTATTGCTAGTGTGAATGCTGAAGATATAGCTAAAGTACCTACGGCTAATATAACACAGAGCCTTGCCGGCCGTGCTCCGGGATTGATCGTGAATACATCCGGAGGTGGTATTAATAACTATTCTTCTATATCCATTCGTGGTGGTGCTACTCCATTGTTTGTTATCGATGATGTTATCTGTGAAGAACGTGATTTCCGGAATTTAAATCCTGAAGATGTGGAACAGATGTCTGTGCTGAAAGATGCGGCTTCTACTGCCGTATATGGTGCACGTGCTGCAAATGGCATTATCATGGTGGTAACTAAGCAGGGTAAAGCTGGTAAAATGAGTATCAATTATAGTTTCAACTACAATTTGAGTCAACCTACAATTATGCCTGATAAATTGAATTCGTATGATGCCGCTTATTATCTGAACCAGGGGTTGGCAAATGACGGTATGAAAGAACGTTTTAATGCGGAAGAAATGGAACTTTTTGCGAACGGTTCTGATCCTCATCATTACCCTAACGTGGACTGGCAGAAGTTGGCTATGAATACATTTGCTCCTGAACAACGTCATACACTGACTGTGACCGGTGGTAGTGAAAAAGTAAAAGCATATACATCATTCTCATATTATGACCAGCAGTCTATCTATAAGAATAATACCAATAATCTCCAACGCTATAATTACCGTACCAACCTGATTGCAGATTTTAAGGAAGTAGGCGTTAAAGTAACTTCAGGAATTGAAGGATATCTGACAAAAAGCCGGGAGCCGTTGAGTACTACGGGAGGTGATTATGGTAGTGTCTGGAGTCATATCCAGAATAAATTGCCTTGGGAAAATGCGTATAACCAATATGGGCAATTGAATAATATCCCGGATAACCCGTTGGCGGAGATTTCTCCGGAAGCGGGATATAGCAAGGGAGAGATTGCTACGGTTAAGGCCAATATGGGATTGGAATGGACGGTACCTTGGGTAGCAGGACTAAGATTGAAAGCGTTAGGAAATTATCGTCTGACAGCCGACCGTCAGAAGGATTGGAAGAAATCTCCGGTTATGTATGATTGGGACGGAAATCCGAATACTCCAAGCAAGCCGTCTTTAGAAAAGAATTATTGGAATATGTCAGAGTACACCGTACAAGCTTTTGCAAATTACGACCGTACTTTTAATGTTGTGCATACTGTTAGTGCTACGGCCGGTATTGAGGCAAATAAATATATGTATGATAATGCAACTCTGGGACGCAAAGAATACTTGTTGGATGTAGATCAGATCAATCCGGGGCCTGTTGCTACGGCTACAAACTCCTCTGCTGAGGGGACACGTGCACGTGCCGGTCTAGTGGCTCATTTAAAGTATGATTATGCAAGTAAATATGTGGTAGAAGGTAGTATGCGTTATGACGGCAGTGACAATTTCCCGAAAGGAAAACGTTGGGGAGTCTTTTATGCAGGTTCGGCGGCATGGGTAATCTCTGAAGAATCGTTCTGGAAAAATTTGAAAGATCGCCATATTCTTGATCTGTTTAAGATTAGGGCTTCTTATGGAGAGATTGGTCTGGATGATATTTCTGCTTATTCATACTTACAGTCTTATAATTTGGATGAACGCGGATATTTGTTAGGAGGTAAATTTTATCCGGGTTTTTCTGAAGGTAACTTGGTTAGCAAAGATATTTCTTGGTATACAACTCGCAGTACAAATGTCGGATTAGACTTTGCTTCTTTAGATAATCGCTTGTCCGGTTCTGTCGAATATTTCCGTATGTCTACAAAAGGATATCTGACTTCTCCTTCTAATGTGGCATATACTGATCCGTTAGGAACCTCATTGCCACAAGTAAAGTCTGACGGTGAAAGTATTCGTCAAGGAGGTGAATTCATTGTACAGTGGAAAGAAAAGAGAGGTGATTTTGAATATGCGATAGGTGCTAATTTTACCTATTTTGATTCATTCTGGATGAATAATCCGTACGAAGCAGAAACAGACTTGAAGAATCCTTATAAACGTACTACTCATGCCAAAGGATATTGGGGAATCGGATATGAATCTTTGGGATATTATCAAAGTCAGGAAGATGTGATGAACTCGCCCAAACGGCAAAACTCGGTAAACTTGGGTGCTGGTGATATTAAATATTATGATTTCAATGGAGATGGTATAATTGACGGAAATGACCAACATCGTATCGGTAAAAATTCTTCTCCTCGCGGACAGTATGGTATAAGTATAGATCTTAATTATAAGGGCTGGTTCATGAATATGTTGTGGCAAGGAGCTACGTCCAAAGATTTCTATTTTGGAGACAAGCTGCAAGGTCAAGGTTCCGATTATGGCTATTTGTCAGTGATTTATGATTTCCAGAGAGACGTTTGGACACCGGATAATCGGAATGCCAAGTTCCCTCGTCTACGGAGTACTTCTAAATATAATGGAAGCAACAATTATGGTTCATCTGATTTCTGGTTGGTTAATACTGGCTATATCCGTCTGAAGAGTTTGAATATCGGTTATGATCTGAAACATAAAGTATTGAAGAGAGTTCCATGGATCACGAAATGTGATGTCTCTCTGAGTGGATATAACTTGTTGACTTTCAGCGAATCGAATAAATACGATATTGATCCGGAGATTGGAAATACTAATTTATATACTTATCCTGTCAGCAGGGTATATTCGATTAGTTTTAACATTGGATTCTAATAACTTTAAAAACACAGAATATGAAAATAATGAAATATATAGTTCCTGCACTTTTAGGAGGGATGTTAACACTGCAAAGTTGTGAACATTTTTTAGATACGAAACCTACGGAAACTTATTCGGAAGAATTGGTTTGGGGGAGTCGGTCTACTGCCGATGCATTCGTACTACGCACATATCCTGATATTTTGGGATTATACCACGATTTTTGGGGAGACGATCAGATAACACTAAATACAATTCTACGCCAAAGTTGTCCGGGAGAGGCACGTGACCTGATAAATCGGGAACATGATTTCGGTTTTAATAAATTTAGTATTATCCGTCGGTGTAACTTGATTATTGAACAGGCTTCCGCCTCTACTGCTTTATCCGATTTGGATAAAAAAGAACTGGTTGCCGAGGGAAAAATGCTTCGGGCTATGATCTACTATTATCAGGCGAAACATTGTGGACGTGTGATTTGGGTAGACAGGGTATTGCAAGTAGACGATGAATTTAATTTGCCCCTCACTGAATCTATTGACCGGACGTATGATTTGATATTGAGTGATTTGGATGATGCCATAGCAGGACTTCCGGAGGAATATCCTGCCGGGCGTGCCAATGCTAATGCGGCCCGGGCTTTGAAGTCGGAAGTCTGTCTGACGGCTGCTGCTTACACTACGGATGCTACACGAAAGAAGACATTATGGGAACAAGCGGTAGTAGCGGTAGATGCTATCCAAGGTTATTCTTTGGACGCCAATTATGGTGGCATGTTCAATCAGGAGAACTCTTATTCTTCAACGGAGATTATTTTAGCCAGATATTTCAGTAAAGAAAATACAAATGGCGGTGATACTTATATGCAGACTGTCATTCCTAATCAGGGAAATGATAATCTAAAAAAGTTGGGACGTGGTCCTTTGTTTAAAAAAGACTGGGTCTTTGAGTGCTGGCTGGAACATTCGCCTTCCCAGAATTTGGTAGATGATTATCTGGTTATTGACCAACTGACAAATGAAGCTAAAAAGTGGAATACGACTTCCCAGTTTGTGAATAATACCAATGTCATTTCTAATGATGCTGTAAGAGATCTGGCTGTGAATGCTGATGAATTGGATGAACACTCTCTGGCTTATGAAACGAAAGATAAAGGGCGTGATACCCGTATTAATGATTTTATGTATACGCATCGCGACAAACGTTTTTATGCGACAATCGTACAGGACTCCTGTGAATATTATGGGGAATTAGTCACAATGCATAAGACCGGTAACTTGCAACGTTGTAGTTTGGGTGAGGCTCCGGGAACCGCTGAAATGGGGTCTACCAATTACTTGTGGCGCAAAGGTGTCTACATTAATGACTGGCGTATATTTGTTGATGTGCCTACGGATTATCATTATGTAATTTTCCGGTACGGACGTGCGCTGTTGAATAAGGCTGAAGCCCTTCTTTGTCTGGCAAAGAGTGACCCTTCAAAACTGTCAGAAGCAGTAGCTACTTTCAATCAGACTCGCACTGTACATGGTGGTTTGCCGGAATCCGAAGCATCCACGTTGGTTGAGGCATGGAAAGATTATAAGATTGAGCGTCATGTAGAATTGCCAATGGAAGGCGACTATTATTGGTCTTTGTTGCGTTGGGGCAAATATGGTGAAGAAGCAAACGACGGACAACCCTCCGGAAGTGAAGTCATCAAAGAATTGCGTACTCCGGCTACATTTATTGAAATTAGCAGTGACCGTCATCGTATGTTTATCGGTACACAAGGATATGGAAATGCCGACCGTACTTTTTCTAAGAAACGCTATTTGTATCCTATTCCGCAAAGTTTGATTAATGCAAACTCTGCTATAACAGAGAAGGACCAAAATCCTCTGTGGTAAAATGATAACCAATATTCGAATTATTAATCAATGAAACAAGAACAATGAATAGAATTAAATTATCAGACATAAAATGGTTGCTTGTACTGTTGTGCCTGCCATTTGTTTCCTCATGTAAAGATGATCTTGAGGCTTATGAAGAAGCGGAAATTACCTCAGTCGGTGCATATCACCGCTACTATACAACAGAGAAGGATGCTTTGACAGGTGAGTTTAAGGTGGCGGAGAAGGAATTGGAGAAGTCCAATAGTATCAACGAAGACGAAGCGGTTGTTACTGCGACTTTCACGGTTCCTGCTGCCAGTGGCAGTTTTACTGATGCTGAACGTGCAAAAGTGTCGTTGAATAAGTTGGTTGTATACTTCAATGTGTCTACTGCTGCACGCGTGACACCACTGGATGGCTCCCCGAAGTTAGGGGCTCCGGGCGATTGGACCTCAGAACGTAGATATAGTGTCATGGCTGCAAATGGAACAAAGAAAACATGGACTGTCAAAGTTGTGTTGAATAAATAGGTATTATTTTCTTATATTTGTAGCAAATAAACTGAAATCAAACAATTGAGGTCTTGGGAGTCGTTGAGGTGGTGATTAAGCACGTTATGTCAACGACTCCTTTTTAATTTGAAAATTATAATGTTTATGAATACACCTTTGTCTCCCGTCTCCGGGCGTTTGGCTTCACTCGATATCCTACGGGGTTTCGACCTCTTTCTTTTAGTTTTCTTTCAACCGGTATTTGTGGCTTTGGGGCAACGTTTGAATTTTCCGTGGCTTAATGACATTTTATATCAGTTCGATCATGAGTCTTGGATTGGTTTCCGGTTCTGGGACCTTGTGATGCCACTTTTCCTGTTTATGACAGGAGCCTCCATGCCTTTTTCCTTTTCCAAGTTTAAAAATGCCCCTAATAAATGGCCTGTTTATCGTAAAATAATAAAGCGCTTTGTATTGCTTTTTATTTTCGGCATGATTGTGCAGGGAAACCTTTTGGGATTGAATCCTGATTCTCTTTATTTATATTCGAATACGTTGCAGGCGATAGCAACAGGCTATCTTATTGCAGCAATAATTTTGTTACACTGTTCTTTCCGTTATCAGGTGCTCATTACATTATTATTGTTACTGCTCTACTGGATACCGATGACTTTCTTCGGCGATTTTACTCCCGGAGGGAATTTTGCAGAAAAGGTAGACCGACTAGTGCTAGGCCAGTTTCGGGATGGTGTGTATTGGGGAGAAGATGGAAACTGGCATTTTTCTCCTTATTATACTTATACTTGGATATGGAGTAGCTTAACTTTTGGAGTAACAGTTATGCTAGGTACTTTTGCCGGAAAGATAATGAAAGAAGGAAAAGAAAATAGAAAGGGAGTGGTGAGGCTTTTATTATTGTTAGGCATAGTATTAATAGGGGTATCTTTGCTATGGAGTTTGCAAATGCCTATTATTAAGCGGCTATGGACTTGTAGTATGACTTTGTTTTCCGGAGGACTCTGCTTTCTGCTTATGGGATTATTTTATTATTGGATAGACTATAAAGGGCATACCTATGGGTTGGATTGGTTGAAAATTTATGGGATGAACTCTATCACTGCCTATATTTTAGGTGAGGTCGTTAATTTCCGTTGTATAGCAGCTTCTATCAGCTATGGCTTAGAGCAGTTTCTTGGTAACTATTATTCTGTATGGTTAAGTTTTGCTAATTATCTCATTGTCTTTTTTATACTTCAAATGATGTATAAACATCGTATCTTTTTGAAAATTTAAAAATACTACAATGAATAAGAAAAGTCTGTATTGGTATAATAAATGATTCCTGTCGTTATAGGCGTTTCTTTTTCACTGTTTACTATTTTATTAGTTTTTTATTTCGCGTAACTATAGTCTTCTTTTCGTATAACTATGGTTATGCGAAGTAATAGTAGGCAATGAAATAATCTATTTAGAATATGAATGAAGTCTCAAATGTAGCTTCCCGATGATAGTCTATATGTTCCTTAAAAACTATTCAAAGATATATAATTATAAAATTTAATAGATTTTTTTACTGAAAGAAAATATGCAATTAGAAGATTATTCAGAATTTGTTTGAAATAACTTTTACCAAGTTCTACTGGAACTTCGTGATAAAAAAAGAATATATATCAGAGGGGTATGAAATGAAGAAAATAAGGACTCTACCAAAGTTAATTACAAAAAGCGCATAATATATAGATACAAAAATCACGATATAAACGCTTATTTGCAAATAAAACTATTGACAATTTATTTCATTGAGTAAAAATATTAAAACAGATAAGTTCTTTTTTTATATTTATCTGACCAGATAATAAAAACATTACTCAAATCTATTGCAATTACAAAAATTATCTATATATTTGCAACGTATTACAATTATTATTGCATACAAACTAACACATTAGTTCACTTTACAAAACGAATCACGAAGTTCCAGTAGAACTTAGTGTAGCGATAAATAAAAAAAGACCTTATAGCCTATGAACAGTACAGCTCAGCACAGTTTATCTCCTCTGGTACAGTATAACCAGGTTATATCATCTTGTTTTTTATATTCAATTTATGGAAAAAAGAGTGCTTTTGTCCGGGGATTGAATAAGTCTTGTATAATGTATTATTTGAAACTTAACATACCCCCAAGTTCCCACAACCGATGCAACAGAATGTAGTATCGGGTAGTGGGATTTTTTGAAAAAACGGATGTGATTCATAAGATAGAAAATGCCGTCTATTTGAGAATTTCCGGTGTAACACCTTTAACAAGATTATAAACTAATAACGAATGCTGGCAAAGAAAAAATGAACGTTTTTGTGAAGATAGCAATTTAATAGATGAAAGTGCTATCCTTTATTTATTGAAAACCTTTAATTAACCCAGATTCATGCTTATCGAAAAGCATAAGAATGAATTGTTAACACTTTTAATTTCTATGATGAATGAAAAACAAAATTGTGGAAGAATACTGCGATTATTGATCCTATTTTGTTTGTATGGTATTTGTTTACCTCCCCTTCACGCCAAACAGGATATTGCATCACCACAACAGACAGGCAAGACCTATACAATTAAAGGAGTTGTATTGGATTTTAACAATGAACCGATTATTGGTGCCAGTGTTTTTATTCCGGGAACCAGTATCGGAGTAGCTACAGACTTGGACGGAAATTATGTACTGAAAGTACCGGCAAACACGAAAAATATAGAATTCTCTTACATTGGATATGAGAAGAAAGTTGTTCCGTTCAACCCTAAAGATCTAAATGTCTTTCGTGTTGTGACGATGAAAGAAGATAGCGGTATTGCACTTGAAGATGTCACGATTGTAGCTTTTGCCAAACAAAAGAAAGAGTCTGTATTAGGCTCCGTTTCTACTATCAAACCGGCGGAGTTAAAAACTACCAGTAGTAATCTTACTACCGGATTTGCAGGGAAGTTGGCGGGAGTAGTTGCTTATCAAAGAAGTGGAGAACCGGGTGAAGATAATGCCGAATTCTTTATTCGTGGTGTGACGACATTTGGAACAGGGAAAGCCGATCCGTTGATTTTGATTGATAACATTGAATTGACTTCATCAGATTTGGCAAGATTGAATACCGATGATATCGCCAGTTTCTCCATTCTGAAAGACGCTACTGCTACTGCGCTTTATGGTGCGCGTGGTGCTAATGGTGTTATTCTTGTAACGACAAAAGAAGGTACGGAAGGTAAAATGAAATTATCTTTCAGGGTAGAAAGTTCGTTTTCCGCTCCTTCCAAAGAGGTTGAAATTGCTGATCCGCTGACGTTTATGAAACTTCATAATGAGGCGGTGAGAACTCGAAATCCGGATGGTGCATTACCTTATCTGGAAAGCGCGATTGCTGCTCGCGAAAAAGGGTTGAATCCGATGGCTTATCCGATGGTAGACTGGAAGGATATGCTATTCAAAGATTTCACAACTAACTATCGCGGAAACATGAGCCTTAGCGGTGGTGGCCGTGTAGCCCGTTACTATGTAGCATTGTCTTATTCGCGGGATAATGGTATCTTGAAACAGGTTCCCAGTAACCTTTTTGATAATAATATTAAGTTGGATAAATATACGGTACGTTCGAATGTTAATATTAATCTGACTAAAACAACCGAGTTGGGAGTGCGCGTGAGCGGCACGTTTGATAGTTATCAAGGCCCGATACAGGGCGGTTCGCAGGTTTACAGTCAGGCTATTAAAGCAAGTCCGGTTCTTTTTCCTGCCATGTATGCTCCGGATGCAGCTAACCAATATACCAATCATCCTATGTTCGGTAATTATGGAACTAGTGCAAATTACTTGAATCCTTATGCTGAAATGGCACGCGGTTATAAAGAATATGAAAACACTGTTATACTTGCCCAGTTGGAGCTGAAGCAAGATTTCAGTTTTATAACCGAAGGCTTGAAAGGGCGTTTGTTGGGAAATGTCACGCGAACTTCATATTATGACCTTCAACGTTCTTATACTCCATTCTATTATGCCTTGGATAGTTATGATAAGACAAAAGATGAATACACTCTCTCTGCTCTAAATCCGGATTTGGGTACAGATTATCTAGGATACTCTCCGGGAAGTAAAAAAGTAGGCAGTTCCCTGTATTTGGAAGCGTCGTTGTCATACGATCGGACGTTTGTTGAAAAACACAATGTCAGTGGTATGTTGGTTTATACAGTGCGTGAAGGGAAAAGTGGCAATGAAAACACCTTGCAGAAATCACTCCCTACCCGTAATTTGGGATTAGCAGGACGTTTTACTTACGGATTCTCCGACCGTTATTTTGCGGAGTTTAATTTCGGTTACAACGGTTCCGAACGTTTTGACAAGAGTCATCGTTGGGGATTCTTCCCGTCGGGAGGTTTGGGCTGGGTTGTGTCCAATGAAAAATTCTGGGCGGACAAACCGATTTCCAAAGTTGTCAATATGCTTAAGTTGAAAGGATCATACGGATTGGTCGGTAATGATAATATTTCTAATAATGACAACCGTTTCTTCTATTTGTCGGAAGTAAATATGAATAATTCCGGTAGGGGAATGAACTTCGGAACCAACTTTGACGAAGGTTATAATGGTATTTCTATCAGCCGCTATGCCAATCCGAAGATTGGTTGGGAAATTTCTCATAAAATGAATGTGGGATTTGAACTGAAATTATTCAATGACCTGGAGATTCAGGCAGAGTATTTTAAAGAAAGAAGAACGAATATCCTGCAAGAGCGTGCCGATATCCCCAGTTTGATGGGATTCCAGGCGCCTATCCGGGCAAATATCGGTGAGGCTAAAGGACAAGGTGTCGATATTTCTTTGGATTATTCGCATATTTTCAACAAAAACCTGTGGACTACTATCAGAGGTAATTTCACATACGCCAGCAGTGAATTTTCTGAATACGAAGAACCGGACTACTCGGCTACTCCATGGAGAAGTAAAATCGGTTCTAAGCTGAGCCAGACTTATGGTTACATAGCCGAACGTTTGTTTGTAGATGATGAAGATGTGGCAAACTCTCCGAAACAACAATTTGGCGAATATACGGCCGGAGATATCAAATATAAAGATATCAATCGTGACGGAATCATCGACGAGCAGGATATTGTGCCTATCGGTTATCCGACTACACCAGAAATTATCTATGGTTTCGGTTTCTCTGTCGGATATAAGGCGTTTGATTTCAACTGCTTCTTCCAGGGATCGGCACGGTCTTCTTTCTTTATTAGTCCTTTGCGTATCACTCCGTTTGCCCAACCTTATGATCCGGACAACGAATTGGGAGGGAAACAGGCTAACAATGCTTTACTTCAGGTTATTGCAGATAATCATTGGAGCGAGTCCAACCAGAATATGTATGCTTTTTGGCCACGGTTATCGGATACGGCTATCAGTAATAATAACCAGTCGAGTACATGGTGGTTACGTGACGGTACTTTCTTGCGTATGAAATCGGCAGAAATAGGCTATACACTTCCAAAGCGGCTGACCAGTAAAGCTAAATTGGAAAACTTGCGTATTTACGTAAGTGGGACGAACTTGTTCAATATTTCCAAATTCAAGATTTGGGATACGGAAATGGGGAACAACGGTTTGGGATATCCTGTTCAACGAGTATTTAATGTAGGTATTCAACTTTCACTCTAAAACATGTTATATGAAAAAAATAATCATATCCATATCACTCGTGATTGCTACCATGCTGTGTAGCACTTCTTGTAGTGATTACCTAGATATAGTGCCCGAAGGTACTCCAAGCATGGATAATGCCTTCAGCAACCGCATTAATTCATTTAAGTTTCTACATACTTGTTATAGTTACCTGCCTTCATGGGATCAGGGTGGCTCCATTGGCTTTTTGGCAGGTGATGAACATTGGTTAATGCCTAAAGGAACCGGTTTTATAGATCAGCGTATCTCTCTCAACGCATGGGAAATAGGTCGCGGTGAACAAAATAATAATGACCCCTACCAGAATTTTTGGGATGGAGGAAATGGGGGAACCAATCTTTGGGTAGCTATCCGCGATTGTAATATTTTCTTGGAAAATATCAACAAACCTCTCGATTTGCAGAATTATGAACGCACCCGTTGGATTGCGGAAGTAAAATTCCTCAAAGCATATTATCATTATTATCTGTTTATGCTTTACGGCCCTATTCCTATCATGGATACTAATATTGCGGTAGATGCTTCACAGGATGAAGTAAGGCGTTATCGCGAGCCGGTGGATGATGTAGTGGCTTATATCTCTAACCTGCTGGATGAAGCATATAAAGATCTGCCTTCAAAGATCACAGATCCAGGACAGGAGATGGGGCGCATCACCCAGCCAATTGCAAAAGCAGTAAAAGCACAATTGTTATTATTGGCTGCCAGCCCTTTGTTTAATGGAAATTCGGATTATATTAATGTGAAAGATAATCAGGGTAGGCATTTGTTCCCGACACAGGTTGATAACAGTAAATGGAAATTGGCAGCAGACGCAGCGCTTGAAGCGATAAATTGTGCAAAAGAAAATGGTCACGAGAAACTTTATACTTTCTCTTTGCCGATCAATAGTATTTCTGCGGCAACACGCAAACTGCTGGATATCGGTGAGGCTGTCACAGAAAAATGGAATGAAGAAATTATTTGGGGAAGTACTCGGAACGTTAACGGATTGCAGACGGTTGCAATGGCTAAACATACGAAGGGGAGCCACTATAACGCGCGTTCTGTTTTAGGACCAACTTTATCAGTAGCCGAAGCATTCTATTCTTCAAATGGTGTGCCTATTTCTGAAGATAACAGTGATTTCTGGACGGCTAATTATCCTAACCGCTATGAGATTACCACTATCCCGGATGAGGGAAATAATAAATATTACCTTCAGATAGGAGAGCAAACAGCCTATCTTCACTTGAACCGTGAACCGCGTTTCTATGCTTCATTGTCATTCGACCGTGGAACATGGTATGGAGATGGTTATACGAATGATGAGCCGGCAAATCTTGCTTTCTATCATTTTCGGGCAAAGGAGGTATCAGGGCGCCAGACTTCGGAAGACCATTCATATACGGGATATTTGAATAAAAAGGTATGTAGCTATAAGACTGGTTTGACAAAAGACGGTTTCTCTCCCTACCGTTATTCGTTCCCAATCATACGTCTTGCTGATTTGTATCTGATGTATGCGGAAGCTTTGAATGAATCGCAGGAATCACCCACACAGGATGTATATGATTACGTGGACTTGGTTCGCGAACGTGCAGGGTTGAAGGGGGTAAAGGAGTCGTGGAGTAAATATTCCAAGTCCCCGGATAAGCCTAATACGAAAAACGGTATGCGTGAAATCATTCGTATGGAACGTTTGAATGAACTGGCCTGTGAAGGAAAACGTTTCTGGGACTTGCGTCGTTGGAAAAAAGAACTTCCCCGCGAAGTGAAAGGGTGGCATATTCAAGGAGAGACTGCCCAGGAATTTTATAGAGTAACCACTATCTACTTACGTTCAAAGTATAGTTATAAGGACTATTTGTGGCCGTTGAAACTGGAAACAATATTGAAAGATCCGAACCTGGTACAAAACCCAGGGTGGTAACTATGATATTCATAATTTAAAATGACTGGAAATATGAGAAATATGAATAATATATCAGAGCTTGTGAAATATGCGTTCGTCACATTGCTCGGTACACTCTGCCTAGCAGGATGTGGGCAGGACGAAAAGATTGGTCTCAATGCTACCGACAGTGTAGCACCGGGATTGCCTACGAATATAGAGGTGGAGAACATTAATGGAGGAGCTATCATTCGTTATACTCCTCCGAAAGATGATGATCTCTTGTGTGTTGTGGCGTCTTATATGATTAATGGGGTGGAAAGAACCACAAAAGCTTCTCCTTATGTAGATAGCTTGATCGTAGAAGGATTCGGAAAGGTGGGTGACTATAATATCTTTTTGAAGAGTGTAGACAAAAGCCAGAACGAGTCTGAACCGAAAACCGTTTCTATCAGTCCATTAACTCCTCCTGTAGAATATATTTATGAGTCACTCAAGATTACTGATAGTTTTGGAGGAGTGAGTTTGACGTGGAAAAATCCGACTCGACAGAATATTATTCTGGAAGTTACCAAAAAGGAAAACGGAGAATGGGTTTCTTTGGAGAATTTCTATTCCAGTATAGTGGAAGGGCAAGCTAAAATCCGGGGATTGGCTGCTGAACCAATCACGTTAGGATACAGAATTCGTGACCGTTGGGATAATTATTCCGAGATGTTGGAGCTGGAAAGCAATCCTTTGTATGAAGAGGAACTTGACAAGTCGAAATTTAAAGAACTTCCGACACGTTTGCCTGGTGATTGTGAGGCAATGGGTGGTCTGCCGATACGAAATATCTGGCAGGGTAATAATAACACAGACTGTTTCCATAGTGTTACTAATAGTGATAACCCTGCCCCTGGTCGGTGTATAACGTTCGATATGGGACAGGTTGCCAAGGTAAGCCGTTTCAAGATGTGGCAACGCAGAGGAGATGCAAACGTTTGGACCTATACTCATAATAATTTGAAGAAATATGTGATTTATGGTTGTACGGAACTTACGGACGAAATGTATAATAGCGGTCAGGAAAAAGATGGTATCATGTATCCTACCTTTGAGGGTTGGACGAAGATTATGGATGTTGAATGTTATAAACCTTCCGGACAAGATAATCCGAATATAACCAATGAAGATATTGAATATATACAGAATGGCGATGAACACGAAGTTCCCATTGAAGCTCCTAATTTCCGTTATGTAAGAATTCTTATGCTTGAAACCTGGAGTGGAGGTACTTACGCTCAGATTGGCGAAATGACTTTCTGGGGACAACCTGCAACAGAGTAATTAAAAAAATCAGATTATGAAAAATATAATAAGATATATAGCTTGTGGCTTGTCAGCCTTTTTGATGACCGCTTGCGGAGATATGTATGAGATACACGAAAAATACCTTGAAATGGGAGAAGAAACCTATCTCGGGGCCGTTCAGGATTTGAGTGCCTATAGCGGGTTCAATCGTGTCAAGTTGGAGTGGTATCTGAATGCCGACCCACGAATCAGCTCTTGTGTGATTACGTGGGAGGGAAATGAAAATCCTGTGGTAGTTCCTGTTCCGGAGAATCGTGTTATAAAGGATCCTATATCGACGATTATTGACCTTCCGGAAGGGAAATATATATTCAATATGATAACGAGGAGTGATACAGGTAAAGAGTCTTTGGTAAGAACTATTGCGGGTGAAGTGTACGGTTCCACTTATCAGGCCAGTCTATCAGCTCAGGGAATTAATTCGATCTCGGCAGATTTGAACGGAGTAACGATTAATTGGGTTCCGTTAGAGGGGTGTACCGGAACTACGTTGACGTATACAAATGATGAGGGAAAGGAGAAAATCATCAAAGTAGATGAAGGGCAAACTTCTACGGTTATACCGGATGCGGTCCTTAAGACATCATTTAAGTTGATATCTACATTTAAGCCGGCTGATGACGCTTTCGATGATATTCCAACTTTGGAAAAAATAATGGATTTTCCTGCTTATTATACCATTTCAAAAGAAGATTGGGATGCGGTTCACGAACAATATGTTGATGCAGACAGAACGGATTGGGGAATCTCGGCTTCGACAGAAGAAAAGGTTGGAGAAAATGCTGGTAAATATGGTATTGCCACCTGTATCCTTGACGGAGATCTTGCCAGTTTCTGGCACTCACAATGGAAAGGTGAAGGGGCTAATCCTCCATTGCCACACGAAATCATTATTGATATGAAATCACAACAGGATATTCTTTCGATAGAACTGGCAAGAAGGCAAGGTAACGGAGATACTAAAACTGTTATATTCAGCATAGGTGAAAGTGAAGAACATTGGACAGAATTGGGACAATTGAACTTCCCTAGTGAAAAGGCGACCAATGCCCAAACCCTGCTGTTGCCGGAACCTGTAAGAGGAAGATATATACGTGCTTTGGTTACGGGTAGTAATAATGGTGTAAATGCAAGTATTGCAGAGATAATGTTTACGACAAGTAAGAAATAATATTATTAATAGTGAGTCCGTTGAAGTGACAGAGTTCAATAGATAGCTATATTTCTCACTAAAGAAAGGTTAGAGCCGCTGGAGAATCGGGTTTATGTGAATAAATGCGATTTGATGGCGGCTCTTTATTTAATAATCGAACATAATTCGCTATCTTTGTATAAATATAAAGTAACGCGACAACTTCTTCTTTAATACATATTTGCTTATGAGATTTATTGCTTTATTTATATGCTTGTCAATAGTCGGAATTTCCGGTATTACCCAGGCGCAACAAAAAGATACTATCCGTGTTTCAAACTTCGGAGCACATCCGTATACATATGAAAATTGTGTGACCTGTTTGCAGGAAGCTATTAGTGAATGTAAGCGAAGTGGTGCTCGCGTGCTCTCTTTTGAGAAAGGGCGTTATGATATCTGGCCCGAAGGTGCTATCCGGCGGAAATATTTTATATCGAATACATCGACCGAACAAGAGTGTCCTTCCAAAGTGAAAACTATCGGTCTGCTGTTTGAAGATATGAAAGATCTGCTGATTGAAGGAAACGGAGCAACGCTGATGTTTCACGGAAAAATGACGACTATCGCTCTCGAACGTTGTAAGAATCTGGTGTTTAAAGATTTGCATATTGATTTTGAACGTCCTGCCGGTTCGGAAATGACATTTGCCCGTGTGGAAGATGATGAGGTGGAAGTTGTTGTACATCGTGACACACGTTATGAAATAGTGAATGGGCGGATGAGCCTCTTTGGTGAGGGTTGGCGTTCAAACAAGAATCATTGTATAGAATATAGTCCTGTTGATAGTACTTTCCGTTATAGCCAGGGGTGGAATGTGCTTGCTGCTGCGGAGGCGGAAGGGGTGCCCCCGAATGTAGTACGTTTCCATGTCCCGGAAGGATTTCGCCCGAAAGTGGGGAATACTTTGACAATTCGTGACATTATTCGTGACCAGGTGGGATGGTTTATTTTCGAAAGCCGGGATATTACACTTAACCGGGTGCAGATGCACTATATGCATGGGCTTGGTATAGTAAGTCAATACACTCGTAATATTACCATGGATAAAGTGAAATGTATGCCGCGCGAAGGCAGTGGCAGGTTGTTGGCAGCTTCTGCGGATATGATGCACTTTTCCGGATGTAGTGGAAAGGTGAAGATAGTTGGTTGTTATTTTGCGGGTGCACAGGATGATCCGATAAATGTGCACGGTACTAACTTGCGTGCCGTTGAGAAAATAAACACCCGTACTTTGAATTTGCGTTTCATGCATGGACAGAGCTATGGGTATAACGCTTACTTTGAGGGGGATACGGTCGCTTTTGTCAAGGCGTCTACTATGGAACGTTTTGCGTCTGCGCAAGTGGTTGCTGTGAAACGGTTGACAGACCGTATTGTTCAAGTCACCTTCAATCGGGATATTCCCGGTGAATTGGAACTGAATCACGATTGTGTGGAGAATATCAGTTGCACGCCCGAAGTGGAAATTCGTCATTGTTATTTTACGAGGACAAGTACGCGGGGTACCTTAATGACTACTCCCCGAAAAGTAGTGATTGCAGATAATACTTATTATAAAACGGGCATGAGCGCTATCCTGATAGAAGGAGATGCCGAAGGCTGGTATGAATCGGGACCGGTGAATGATGTTTTGATTCAGAACAATATATTTATCGGCTGTGCGTATAGTGGAGGGCCTGAAAATGCAGTCATTGCGTTGCATCCTTCTAATACGGTGGTGGATGCGGAACGTCCGGTGCATAGAAATGTGCGTATCATAGGTAATACGTTTCGTACATTTGGGAATCCGGTGTTATACGCCAAAAGTACGAAGGATTTGATTTTTAAAGAGAATCATGTAGAATGTACTTCTTCGGACGATTTTCGTCAAAAGCCTTTGTTTATTTTAAATGGTTGTAAAGGTGTTGTAATCAGAGAGAATAAGCTGGAGGAGGTTTGTGATAAAAAAATGGAATTTAGACAGATGAAAAAGAAATATATCAAGGTTGATTTTTAACCCCAAAAAATAAATACTATGACAATGAAGAAACTTTATTCATTTTTTATCAGTACTTTACTTGTCTCCTCTGCCGTTTGTGCCGGAGGGACAGATTATACAAAAGGACTTGCTATTTGGTTTGATGCTCCGAATACTTTGCAAGGACATGCCGTATGGTATGGTGGCAGACCGGATATGTGGAAAGGTGAAAATAAACCGGAAACCGCCGGTGATACAGCCCGTAATCCGGATGCTGCATGGGAGTCACAATCATTGCCTATTGGAAATGGCAGTATAGGGGCGAATATTATGGGATCGGTCGAAGCTGAACGGATTACTTTTAATGAAAAGACACTCTGGCGGGGTGGTCCTAACACAGCG
Organism: uncultured Bacteroides sp.; assembly: GCA_959606905.1. The sequence goes on from CAUHML010000036.1 coordinate 20,198, forward strand.
AAAGGAGCGGATTACTACTGGAATGTCAATAAACAGTCAGCGCATATCCTTGATGAAATACGTAAAGCATTTACGGAAGGAGACCAAGTTAAAGCGGAGAGGCTGACGAGACAGAATTTTAATAGTGAAGTACCTTATGAGGGCAGCAGGGAAAAGCCTTTCCGTTTCGGTAGTTTTACGACTATGGGAGAGTTTTATGTGGAGACCGGGCTGAATATTATTGGTATGAGTGATTATAAGCGTATTCTTTCTTTGGACTCTGCTATGGCTGTAGTGCAGTTTAAAAAAGACGATGTAGCGTACCAACGGAATTATTTTATTTCTTATCCTGCTAATGTGCTGGTCATGCGTTTCAGTGCCGACCGGCCGGGCAAGCAGAACCTGATATTCAGTTATGCTCCTAATCCGGTATCGACAGGTAGTATGGTGGCTCAAGGTGATAATGGCTTGGTTTATTCGGCTGCGCTGGATAATAATGGAATGAAATATGTAGTCCGTATCCAAGCGGAGACTAAAGGTGGAACATTGGTCAATAGAAATGGGAAACTCACCGTGAAGGGAGCGGATGAAGTTGTCTTTTATGTCACTGCGGATACTGACTATAAGGCTAACTTTGCTCCAGACTTTAAGAATCCGAAAACGTATGTCGGGGTCAATCCTGTCGAAACAACGGGTCAATGGCTGGCTAATGCGGTGGCCAAAGGTTATTCGGCTCTGTTGAATGAGCATTATCAGGATTACGCTGCTTTATTCAATCGGGTGAAGTTGAATCTGAATCCAACGGTAAAGACCGGTAATTTACCGACCGGGCAGCGGTTGAAAAATTATCGGAAAGGGCAGCCGGACTATTATCTGGAGGAACTTTATTTTCAATTCGGCCGTTATCTTCTGATTGCAAGTTCTCGTCCGGGCAATATGCCGGCCAACCTGCAAGGTATCTGGCATAATAACGTTGATGGGCCTTGGCGTGTTGATTATCATAATAACATAAATATTCAGATGAATTATTGGCCTGCCTGTTCTACGAATCTGGAGGAATGCATGTTGCCGTTAATTGATTTTATCCGCACATTAGTGAAGCCGGGTGAAAAGACGGCTCAGTCTTATTTTGGTGCGAGGGGCTGGACTGCATCTATTTCTGCTAATATCTTTGGGTTTACTGCTCCACTGGAAAGTCAAGATATGTCGTGGAACTTTAATCCAATGGCAGGCCCTTGGCTAGCTACGCATATTTGGGAGTATTATGACTATACACGGGATTTGAAATTCTTGAAAGAGACGGGATATGAGTTGATAAAGAGCAGTGCCAATTTTGCAGTTGATTATTTGTGGCATAAGCCGGACGGAACTTATACTGCGGCACCGTCCACTTCACCCGAACATGGCCCTATTGATCAGGGGGCCACATTTGTACACGCCGTTGTGCGTGAAATCCTATTGGATGCCATCAAGGCGAGCGAGGAATTGGGAGTGGATAAGAAAGAACGTAAGGAATGGGAACAGGTGCTTGCCAATCTCGTTCCTTATAAGATCGGCCGTTATGGGCAATTAATGGAATGGTCGGTAGATATTGACGATCCGAAAGATGAACACCGCCATGTAAATCATCTGTTTGGTCTGCATCCGGGACATACGGTTTCTCCTGTCACTACTCCCGAATTGGCTGAAGCTGCCAAAGTAGTATTGGTGCATCGTGGTGACGGAGCTACGGGTTGGAGTATGGGATGGAAGTTGAACCAGTGGGCTCGCTTGCAGGACGGCAATCATGCTTATACCTTATTTGCTAATCTGCTGAAGAACGGTACGCTTGATAATTTATGGGATACGCATCCGCCTTTCCAGATTGATGGAAACTTTGGTGGTACGGCCGGTATTACGGAGATGTTACTGCAAAGTCACATGGGATTTATCCAACTGCTTCCTGCTTTGCCGGATGCATGGAAGGAAGGCTCTGTCCGGGGTATATGTGCGAAAGGAAATTTCGAGGTAGACATGATATGGGAGAACGGACTTTTGAAGGAAGCGACTATCCTGTCAAAGTCAGGTGAAAGATGTATTGTGAAATATGCCGGCAAGACTTTGTCTTTTAAAACTGTAAAAGGACATAGTTATCAACTAAAGTATGATAGCGTGAAGGGGGAATTGCTAAAACGCTGACAGAAAAATGATTGTTACTTATTTGAAACTCTTTTATACATTTGCGAAAATTGGCATGTTCACCATTGGAGGTGGATATGCCATGATTCCGTTGATAGAACGGGAGATAGTCAAGAAAAAGTGGATGAGTAAAGAGGAATTTATGGAAATGTTTGCCTTGACCCAGTCATTGCCCGGTGTTTTCGCAGTAAACATATCTATTTTTGTAGGTTATAAACTTCATAAGGTGATTGGTAGCCTGGTGTGCGCACTGGCTACCATATTGCCTTCTTTTGTTATTATGATGTTGATTGCGATGTTCTTTGCCCGTTTTCAGGATAATGAGGTGATGATCCGTATCTTTAACGGAATACGGCCGGCAGTGGTGGCATTGATTTTATTCCCTTGCATATCTGCGGTTAGGGCATTGAAGCTGAAATATATACAGTTGATGGCCCCCCTCATTGCTACTGTGTTGATCTGGCAATTCGGACTTTCTCCTATTTATGTAGTATTGGCGGGAATTGCGGGCGGACTGGTTTATACTTTATGGTTGAAAGATAAGATTAAAGATATAAAGGCATGATATATTTACAATTACTTTGGGTGTATCTGAAGATCGGTACGTTTGGCTTCGGAGGTGGCTATGCTATGCTTTCCCTTATTCAACACGAAATTGTGGATATTCATCATTGGCTGACTCCCCAGCAATTTACGGATGTAGTGGCGATTTCGCAAATGACACCGGGGCCGATTGGAATTAATAGTGCTACTTACGTGGGATATGCAGTTACACAAAGTGTATGGGGAGCGGTGCTTGCTACTGTGGCAGTTTGTTTGCCTTCTTTTATTTTAGTATTGCTCATTTCTTATTTCTTTGCCAAATGCAAAGATAATAAGTATATCAAGGCGGCGATGTCGGGGCTGCTTCCTATGTCTGTGGCATTGATTGCTTCGGCAGCCTTACTGATGATGAACAAAGATAACTTTATTGATTATAAAAGTATTGGGATTTTTGTCGGTGCTTTTCTGATTACATGGAAATGGGAGCTACATCCTATTCTGCTGATCTGTCTTGCTGGTATAGTGGGAGTGTTGTTGTATTAAAAAAGCTTATTAAAAAGTTCTTTATTACTAGTCTATTCTTACTTTGTCTATTTTTGTGAAGTTGGATAAAAATCATACTATGGTATATTTGGACGCTGATAAACAGACTTATGCGGATTTGAACGTTACAGGGAATGTGTATGGTGAGCAGGCGCTTTGTTCTTTGTTTTTAAAAGCAGAAACGAAGAAAGGAAAGTCGCTGATGCTGGATTGGATTATGCATCCGTTGAGTGATTGGGAAGAGATTTGTAAACGTCAGGAAGCTATCGCCTGGGATTTCTTGCCGGAACTTCCTTTAAATGAGGAAGAACTGGACTTTATTGAATATTATCTGGAATATCGCGAACAGATAAGGGGAGCAAATATATTACTTTCATGTGCGACGATTATTGATCGTCTTGTACGATATGACCCGAACCGGTATGTGGTTTCCCGAGGAGTGAAATTGGTTTTTCTCATGTTGCACCGTTTGGAGAAATGGACTATTGCAGCAGGGGGGAATATGCCACAACTTTTAAAAGAAACAGCTGATAAGGTACAGGAACTTTTGCATGGAAGTGAATTAGAGGAAGTTCTGCAACAAACTTTAGATGAAAAGGCACGCTTGTCGAATTATGCCATAGATAAATATGATTATTTATTTCGTTGTACACGGTTATTGTCCATAAGGGAGTTGTTGTCTGTTGTCTACATGTTTGATGTTTGCAGGACGGCGCATCGGGTAGCGAAGGCAAAGAATTTCTGTTTCACTCCGACCATGGTGCAGACAATGGAGTTCTCTGTTGAAGGTATTGTACATCCTTTTGTGGAAAATGTGCAAAAGAATAATTGGGAAATGTCCTGTGGGAATATATGTCTTTTTACAGGTTCCAACATGGCGGGAAAATCGACAACTTTGAAGGCTTTGGCGCTGGCTGTCTGGTTAGCTCATTGCGGTCTGCCCGTTCCGGTTAAGTCAATGATTTGTCCTGTTTATGAGGGGATATATACATCTATCAACTTGCCTGATTCTTTGCGGGACGGGCGAAGTCATTTTATGGCGGAAGTGCTTCGTATTAAGGAAGTTCTACAAAAGGCGGGAACCGGAAAGAAATGTCTGGTCATTCTGGATGAGATGTTTCGGGGGACTAATGCTAAAGATGCATTTGAGGCTTCCGTTGCGGTAAATGAATTATTGAAGGAGTATTCCAATTGTCATTTTCTTATTTCGACCCATATTCTGGAATATGCAAAGGCATTTGAACTAGATCCTTTCTGTTGTTTCTATTATATGGAAGCGGAAATCAAAGATGATAATTTTGTATGTCCACATCGGTTGCAGAAAGGTATTTCAGAAGCTAGAGTCGGCTATTGGGTTGTGCGGAAGTTACTGAATATGGTTGAGCTGAAAAAATAAGAAAAGCCCGCTAAAGATTCTTCTCCAACGGGCTTTCTTGTTTTATCTGAAGTGAATTGTTTTAGATCTTGTTCGCACGTTTGCGCTCTATTTCGTCCAAAATGACTTTACGCATACGCATTGCTTTCGGGGTTACTTCTACATATTCGTCTTCCTTGATGTACTCCAATGCTTCTTCGAGTGAGAACTGAACGGGAGGAATCAGACGAACTTTATCGTCCGAACCGGAAGCACGCATATTGGTCAACTTCTTTGATTTGGTAACGTTGATAACCAAGTCATTGTCGTGAGAGTGTTCACCTACCACCTGTCCTGCATAGACTTCATCCTGCGGGAAGATAAAGAATTTACCGCGATCCTGCAATTTGTCGATAGCATAAGCAAAAGCGGTTCCGCTTTCCATGGCAATCATAGAACCATTGGTACGACGTTCGATTTCTCCTTTGTATGGCTGGTATTCTTTAAAACGGTGTGCCATAATAGCTTCACCGGCAGAGGCGGTCAGCACATTGGTACGAAGACCAATGATCCCACGTGAAGGCATATCAAATTCGAGATTGATACGTTCGCCCGTATTTTCCATTTTGACCATTTCACCTTTACGGCGGGTTACCATATCAATAATCTTACTGGAATATTCTTCCGGTACGTTGATTGTCAGTTCTTCAATCGGTTCGCATTTTACACCGTCTATTTCTCTGTAGATAACCTGTGGCTGACCTACCTGCAATTCGTATCCTTCGCGGCGCATTGTTTCAATCAGTACGGAAAGGTGAAGTACACCACGGCCGGAAACAATCCATTTACCATCCTCTTCACTCTTCTTTACGCGAAGAGCCAGATTCTTGTCGAGTTCCCTCATCAAACGGTCATGGATGTGGCGTGAAGTTACAAACTTGCCGTCTTTTCCGAAGAACGGAGAGTCGTTGATAGCAAATAACATACTCATTGTCGGCTCGTCGATTGCAATAGGTGGCAATGCCTCCGGATTTTCGAAGTCACAAACAGTATCTCCGATTTCAAATCCGTCGATACCTACCAATGCACAAATATCTCCAGAAGAAACTTCACTTGTTTTCACACGGCCTAGACCTTCGAATACATGAAGTTCTTTAATTTTACTTTTAAGCATATCACCGTTGCGCTTTACAAGCGTTACGTTCATACCTTCTTTTAATGTACCGCGATGCACACGACCTACGGCGATACGTCCGGTATAAGAAGAATAATCCAGAGAAGTAATCAACATCTGCGGAGTACCTTCTAACTGTGTCGGAGCCGGAATGTTCTCGATGATACAATCCAGTAGCGGAGTGATCGTTTCAGTCGGCTTCTGCCAATCGGTGCTCATCCAGTTGTTCTTGGCAGAACCATAGATAACGGGGAAATCCAATTGATCTTCCGTAGCGTTGAGGCTGAACATCAAGTCGAAAACCATTTCGTATACTTCTTCCGGACGGCAGTTCGGCTTATCTACCTTATTGACTACTACAATCGGTTTCAAACCAATTTCCAATGCTTTTTGCAGCACGAAACGAGTCTGGGGCATCGGACCTTCAAATGCGTCGACCAGCAGAATACAACCATCGGCCATATTCAATACGCGTTCAACTTCACCACCGAAGTCACTGTGTCCCGGAGTATCAATAATATTAATTTTAGTACCGTTGTAGTTAATGGAAACGTTCTTGGAAAGAATCGTTATACCACGTTCGCGCTCCAAGTCGTTGTTATCCAAGATAAGTTCACCACTATTTTGATTGTTGCGGAACAAATTTCCGGCCAACAGCATTTTGTCAACCAGCGTTGTTTTCCCATGGTCAACATGGGCAATGATTGCAATGTTTCGAATATTTTGCATATAATACCTATTATTTGGCTGCAAAGGTACGAAAATAGGATTAGAAATATATGCTATACTCGCATTTTTTTCTTGTAAAACGTTGTGGGATATAAAGATAATGCCTATCTTTGCACGCTCAAAAGAATATTTACTATATCAAAATTCTAAAAATTATGTATTTAGACGCTGCTAAAAAGCAAGAAATCTTCGGAAAGTACGGGAAGTCTAACACTGATACTGGCTCAACTGAGGCGCAGATAGCTTTGTTTTCCTACCGTATTTCTCGTCTGACTGAGCACATGAAGCTCAACAGAAAAGATTATAGTACAGAGAGAGCCTTAACAATGTTGGTAGCTAAACGTCGTCGTTTGCTTGATTACTTGAAAGCTAAAGATATCACAAGATATCGTGCTATTGTTAAAGAACTCGGTTTGCGTAAGTAATCTACTTGCCGCGAAAAAATTGAAGAAGCCGTTTCTCATTATGAGGAGCGGCTTTTTAGTTTCTCCCTTTTTCTATCGGATAGTCATATTTTCTTTGGTTATAATTGTGCTCATCTAAAGATTTTGTTATTTTTGCAACTTAATTATTATAATTTATCACCTTTGACAACTAAAATGCTTACAATATGGATACAAGTAAAATTGTAGGAGAGAAAATTAAGTCACTCCGCGAAGATAAATCAATAACCATAGAAGAATTGGCGCAGCGTTCTGGTTTGGCTATGGAACAGATTGAGCGTATCGAAAATAATATCGATATCCCTTCTCTTGCTCCGTTGATTAAGATTGCTCGTGTATTGGGTGTACGGCTGGGGACTTTCTTGGACGATCAGGACGAAGTGGGACCGGTGGTATGCCGTAAAAAAGAGGCAAAAGACGCTATCAGCTTCTCCAATAATGCGATTCACTCACGCAAACACATGGAATACCATTCTTTGTCCAAATCGAAAGCCGACCGTCACATGGAGCCATTCATCATTGATGTAATGCCAACTGAAGATACTGACTTTGTTCTTTCTTCTCATGAGGGAGAGGAGTTTATCATGGTTATGGAAGGTATCATGGAAATCAGTTATGGAAAGAATACATACCTTCTGGAAGAAGGCGATAGTATTTATTATGACTCTATCGTTCCTCACCATGTACATGCTTACGAGGGACAGGCTGCAAAGATTCTGGCAGTAGTTTATACACCGATTTGATGTTATGTAAGAACCAAGATTTAAGTATATCGTATGCAATTATTTGACCGTACTTTGGGACAGTGGCTGGAACACTGGGCTGAAGAGACTCCTGATAAGGAATATATCGTATATTCCGACCGCAATCTTCGATTTACCTGGAGCCAATTGAATCGTCGCGTAGATGATATGGCGAAAGGACTTATCGCCATTGGCGTGGAACGAGGCACCCACGTAGGTATCTGGGCTGCTAATGTTCCCGATTGGCTTACATTGCTTTATGCTTGTGCTAAGATTGGTGCCGTATATGTCACTGTGAACACGAACTATAAACAGTCAGAGTTGGAATATCTTTGCCGGAACTCGGATATGCACACACTTTGTATCGTAAATGGCGAGAAAGATAGTGATTTTGTGCAAATGACGTATACTATGCTTCCCGAATTGAAAACTTGCGAACGCGGGTATTTGAAAAGCGAACGTTTCCCATATATGAAAAATGTAGTATATGTCGGACAGGAGAAACATCGCGGAATGTATAACACGGCGGAAATCCTGTTGCTGGGAAATAATATCGAGGATAGTTGCCTAAATGAACTTAAAAGTAAAGTTGACTGTCACGATGTGGTAAATATGCAATATACATCAGGAACTACCGGTTTTCCGAAAGGGGTAATGCTTACACATTATAATATAGCTAACAATGGTTTCTTGACCGGTGAGCACATGAAGTTTACGGCAGATGATAAACTTTGTTGCTGTGTTCCGTTGTTCCATTGTTTCGGGGTTGTATTGGCCACCATGAACTGCCTGACTCATGGTTGCACGCAGGTAATGGTAGAGCGTTTTGATCCGTTGGTTGTGCTGGCTTCCATTCATAAAGAGCGTTGTACGGCGCTTTATGGAGTGCCTACTATGTTTATTGCCGAGTTGCATCATCCGATGTTCGACTTGTTTGATATGTCTTGTCTTCGTACAGGTATTATGGCAGGCTCTCTGTGTCCTGTTGAATTGATGAAACAGGTTGAGGAAAAGATGTATATGAAGGTGACCAGTGTATATGGTTTGACGGAAACGGCTCCCGGCATGACTGCCACCCGTATTGACGATTCATTTGATGTGCGTTGTAACACGGTTGGGCGCGATTTCGAATTTACGGAAGTGAAAGTCATTGATCCGGAAACAGGTGAGGAATGCCCGGTGGGTGTACAGGGAGAAATGTGCAACCGTGGATATAACACCATGAAGGGGTATTATAAGAACCCGGAAGCTACGGCGGAAGTGCTTGATAGAAATAACTTCTTACACTCCGGCGATTTGGGTATTAAGGACGAAAACGGCAATTACCGCATCACCGGACGTATCAAGGATATGATTATTCGCGGTGGCGAAAATATTTATCCGCGTGAGATAGAAGAATTCCTTTATAAACTTGATGGAGTGAAGGATGTACAGGTTGCAGGTATTCCTTCTAAGAAGTATGGTGAGGCTGTTGGAGCGTTCATCATTTTACAGGAAGGTGTCACGATACAGGCGGAGGATGTACGTGACTTTTGCAGAAACAAGATTTCCCGTTACAAAATACCGAAATATATTTTCTTTGTGGACGAGTTTCCGATGACAGGTAGCGGAAAGATTCAGAAGTTCAGATTGAAGGATCTCGGTCTGAAACTTTGTAAGGAACAGGGAATTGAGATAATTTAGAGATCTTATAATTTAAGTCTTTATAGTTTAGACACACAAAAGTTTTTCATTATAAAAAACAGTGAACGGTGAACAAACTGTATTTAGGTTACAGGGAGTTCACCGTTTGCTATTTATATTGTTACCTTTATTCTGTTCTAATTAAATTTCTGCTATCGTGTAATTCTAAATAAAGTCGTCACCGAGTTGCATTTGGGCATCATTTACATATTTACGAATGGCATGTTCTTCATCCTTACGACAGATTAACAGCACGTTATTCGACTCAGCAATCAGGTATCCTTCCAAACCGTCGATTACGGCAAGTTTTCCTTTCGGAAGTACTACCATATTATCTTTGCTGTTATAGATAAGCGAATGGCATTTCAGAGTGACATTGCCATCCTGATCTCTTTCCGATAAATCGTAGAGTGATCCCCACGTTCCGAGATCCGACCAGCCGAAGTCTCCTAGAGATACATATACATTGTCTGCTTTTTCCATAATGCCGAAGTCGATAGATACATTGGGGCATGCGGGGAAGTTTTCTTCGATAAATGCTTTTTCCTTCTCGGTGGCATAGATGTCTTTTCCCGGCGCTAATTTTGAAGCCAGTTCAGGTAGCAGATATTCGCAGGCTTTGATGATTGTATTTACGTTCCACATAAATAGACCGGAATTCCAATAAAACTCTCCACTTTCTACAAATACCTGGGCTAATTCCAGCTCCGGCTTTTCTGTGAATGTTTTCACTCTGTAGAAATTTTCTCCGGCAGGTTCGTCTATTTGTATATATCCATACCCTGTCTCTGGACGATTCGGCTTGATACCCAGTGTCAATAGTTTTTCGGAACGCGATACGAAGTTCAGCCCTTTTTCAATGGCAGCGAGAAATTCGTCTTCTTTCAGAATTAAATGATCGGAAGGAGCGACTACGACATTAGCGTTTGGATTTAATGCGCGAATGTGGTAGGAAGCCCATGCTATACAAGGAGCGGTGTTCCGTCTTGCCGGTTCCAGCAGAATCTGATCTTCGTTTACTTCAGGTAATTGTTCTTTCACTAAGTCCGCATACATTGCATTGGTGACAATGAAAATATTTTCTGTTGGAATAACTTTTTGGAAGCGGTCAAAAGTTTGTTGTAAAAGTGAACGCCCGGTCCCGAAGAAATCTAAAAACTGTTTGGGGAGTGTTTTACGGCTAAACGGCCAAAAACGGCTTCCGATACCCCCACCCATAATCACGCAATAATTATTCATGTTTGTCATGATAGTGACTCTATTTTAAATGTTTTTGCTAATGTACGGTTTATTCTCTGAATAGAGAAGTGTTTAAGATATGTTTTATTA
>CAUHML010000037.1 GCA_959606905.1 uncultured Bacteroides sp.
TTTTTGTTGTATTACTGATTTGTTCCTTGACCGCTTTCGTTGAGAAAGACAAACCGACCGGAGGTTTGAGTGAGGGTGATGTAGCCCCTGATTTTAAAATCGAATCTACATCAGAAGAGCAACCTGCATTTAAACTGGCTAATATGAAAGGCCGCTATGTGTTGCTAAGTTTTTGGGCAAGTTATGATGCGCAGTCCCGGATGCAAAATGTAAGTTTGAGCAATGTGCTTCGTTCTTCCCGTAATGTGGAAATGGTTTCCGTATCGTTTGACGAATATCAGTCGATTTTCAAGGAAACCGTTCGTAAGGACCAAATAGTTACGCCCACTTGCTTCGTGGAAACAGAAGGCGAGGACTCCGGATTGTTTAAGAAGTACCGTTTGAATCGGGGGTTCACTAACTATTTATTGGATGGAAATGGTGTTATTATAGCCAAAAACATCTCTGCTGCAGATCTTTCTGCTTATGTAAAAGAAGTCGGTTGACGATTTTGGAAATGTAAGGAGAAAGAGGTATTTTTCGGTTCGCTGTCTGGCGAATAATGAAGAATAGACAAAAGAGGAAATGGATACAACAAAAAAGTTCCGCCTACACTTGCTTTCAAGCAGGAATAGGCGGAACTTCTATTTTATATATTCTTTATCCTTCTATTTAGGCGCCTTCTGGTACAGGAAGAATGCGATACCCGCATAAAGGATGTTGGGAATCCACACAGCGATAACAGGAGGTACGTTTCCATTAATAGCAAAAGTTGAAGTAATTGTCTGGAATAAGATATAAGAGAAACTCAATCCTAATCCGATACCCAGATGAAGTCCCATACCGCCTTTTGTTTTCCGTGACGAAAGCGAAACACCAATAATTGTCAGAATGAAAGAGGCGAATGACATGGCAATTCGTTTGTGATATTCAATCTCAAATTCCTTAATATTGGCAAATCCCCTTCGTTTCTGTTTCTCGATATAATCACTCAATTGAGGACTGGTCAGCATTTCCTGTTGGTTCTTCATAATCAGGAAATCGGATGGTTCCATGTTGATTATAGAGTCGATTTTGTCTCCTTTGGTGATTTTTTCCTTTAAACCGTCTAATTCGCGTACCATATAGTCATGGATAGTCCATTTGTGGACGGTAGCAGTATCATAAGTTATACGGCGTGCGGTCAAATGTGAAACCAGTTTTTTATCGACAAATTTATCCAAAGAGAAACGGTTTCCTGTCTTCATTGCGTTGTTATAGTTATCTATATATGCAATGACACCACTATCCACTTCCAACTGTACGTTACGTGCCGTATTCTGCTTTTTAGGTTTGATGTACCTATCTTCAAAGTTCAGGCGCGTCACACTTCCTTTAGGAATCACATACGAGCTTAACATGAATGTTGTCAATGCAATAATGGCAGCAGAAATCATGTACGGACGCATCATTCTCTTAAAACTCATGCCGGTAGAGAACATGGCAATAATTTCAGAATTTTCCGCCAGTTTGGAAGTAAAGAAAATAACGGCAATGAATACGAACAGCGGACTGAACAGATTAGAGAAATAGGGGATAAAGTTCATGTAATATTCAAAGATGATTTTACTCCAAGGAGCTTCATGCTCCATAAGCTTGTCCATCTTCTCGTTGAAGTCGAACACTACTGCAATAGAAATGATTAATGCAATAGCAAATACGTATGTCCCCAAGAACTTCTTGATGATATACCAGTCCAGCCGTTTTATAAATCGATTGCTTTTCATTCCTTATAATCTAGTTGATACTCTTTTAACCATCATCGGTTTCCAAGTAGAAAAATCTCCGGCAATGATATGTTTCCGGGCTTCACCCACTAACCATAGATAGAATGCCAGATTGTGTATGGAAGCGATTTGCATTGCCAGCAGTTCTTGTGCGTGGAAAAGATGACGCAGATATGCTTTACTGTATAGATTGTCTACGCTGGAAGCTCCGTCTACTTCAATAGGAGAGAAGTCCATTTCCCATTTTTTGTTTCGCATATTAATGATTCCATCTTTTGTAAACAGCATGCCATTTCGTCCGTTTCTTGTAGGCATCACGCAGTCGAACATATCGACTCCCCGCTCTATGCCTTCAAGAATATTGACAGGAGTGCCGACTCCCATTAAATAACGCGGTTTGTCTTTGGGAAGAATTTCATTGACGATCTCAATCATTTCATACATCTTGTCTACCGGTTCGCCTACCGCAAGACCACCGATAGCATTCCCGTCGGCACCTTTAGAAGCTACAAACTCTGCAGACTGCTTACGCAAGTCGGGATAAACACATCCTTGCACGATAGGAAAAAGAGATTGATTATAACCGTATTTAGGTTCGGTTTCATTAAAACGTTGTATACATCGGTCGAGCCACCTATGTGTCAACCCTAGTGACTTTTTGGCATACGCATAGTCCGAGTCTCCCGGAGGACATTCGTCAAAAGCCATCATGATATCAGCTCCGATCGTACGTTCTATATCCATGACTTTTTCCGGCGTGAAAATATGCTTGCTGCCATCGATATGAGAACGGAATTCAGCACCTTCTTCCCGTAATTTCCGGATTCCGGCGAGGGAAAATACCTGAAAACCACCGCTATCAGTAAGCATAGGACGGTCGAATCCGTTAAAACGATGCAGGCCACCTGCCTTTTCAATCACCTCTAGTCCCGGACGAAGATATAAATGGTAGGTGTTCCCCAGAATAATCTGCGCTCGAATATCCTCTTTCAGTTCTGTCAGGTGTACTCCTTTAACTGTGCCCAGTGTACCCACAGGCATAAAGATAGGGGTTTGTATTTGCCCGTGGTCTGTTGTAATCAAACCTGCACGGGCATTACTTTTAGTGTCTGTATATTGTAACTCAAATGTCATTCCTGGCTGGGTTTCTTAACAGATAAATCAATGGCGTCCGCCACTTTTTCGTTTGTCAGAGCTATTGCAAATACCTCCTTTATGTCATTTACATAGTGGAAAGTCAATCCTTTCAGATAGATATCCTGAATTTCATCAATATTTTTCTTATTCTCTACACTCATGATGATCTCCTTGATGCCGGCACGTTTGGCGGCTAGAATCTTTTCCTTGATACCACCTACGGGAAGCACTTTACCACGGAGAGTTATTTCTCCTGTCATGGCAATATTAGCTTTCACTTTTCTTTGTGTCAATGCGGAAGCCAAAGAAGTAGCCATAGTGATACCTGCTGACGGTCCATCCTTAGGAATTGCGCCTTCAGGAACGTGGATATGAATATTCCAGTTATCAAAAATATCTTCGTTAAGCTGCAAAAGTGAAGCGTGCGACTTGATATATTCAAGTGCAAGCATAGCAGATTCCTTCATTACATCTCCCAGATTACCGGTTAATGTGAGACGTCCGCCCTTGCCTCTGCTCAAACTGGTTTCAACAAAGAGTATTTCACCTCCTACAGCTGTCCATGCCAATCCGGTCACTACACCTGCGTAATCATTTCCCTGATATTTGTCACGTGTATATTCCGGTGCACCTAAAAAGTCATACAAGTCTGTCGGCTTAATTTCCGTTTTAGCAAAATATCCGTCCGTTGCATACTGACGTGCAGACTTACGAAGAATCTTGCCAATCTTCTTTTCCAGTTCACGGACACCGCTTTCGCGGGTATATGACTCTATGATAGCTTCCAATGTTTCTTTCGGAAGTTTAATATCACTCTTCTTTAATCCGTTAGCTTCCAGTTCCTTGGGGAGTAAGTGTTTACGGGCAATCTCAATCTTTTCTTCCGTGATATAGCCGCTGACTTCAATTAGTTCCATACGGTCGAGCAATGGACCGGGGATTGTATTCAAGTTATTGGCAGTTGCAATAAACAAGACTTTTGACAGGTCATAATCTACATCCAGAAAGTTGTCGTGGAAAGAAGTATTCTGTTCCGGGTCGAGCACTTCCAACAAAGCAGACGACGGGTCGCCCTGGCGGTCGGCACTCACCTTGTCTATTTCATCCAGAATAAAAACAGGGTTGGAAGCACCGGCTTTGATCAAGCTTTTGATGATTCGTCCCGGCATAGCACCGATATATGTTTTACGGTGTCCACGAATTTCTGCTTCATCGTGTACGCCTCCTAAGGACATACGTACATATTTTCGTTTTAATGCAGACGCTATGGATTTTCCGAGGGATGTCTTACCAACTCCCGGAGGACCGTATAGACAGATAATAGGTGATTTCATGTCACCTTTCAATTTTAGTACAGCTAAATGTTCCAAAATACGCTCTTTCACTTTTTCCAGTCCATAGTGGTCTTTATTCAATGTCTTCTCTGCATTCTTTAAATTCAGATTGTCTGTCGTATAAACTCCCCACGGAAGGTTTAGCATGGTTTGAAGGTAGTTAAGCTGAACACTGTAATCCGGAGATTGCGGATGAGTACGTTCCAACTTGGCCAATTCTTTCAGGAAAGTTTCTCTGACCTCCGCATTCCAGCGCATACGTTCCGCCTTCTGGCGCATTTCTTCAATTTCCTGTTCCTGACCGCTACCACCCAACTCGTCCTGAATCGTTTTGATTTGCTGTTGCAGGAAATATTCGCGTTGTTGCTGGTCGATATCTTCACGGGCACGCATTTGAATAGATGCCTTGATTTCAGCCAACTGGACCTCACGGTTTAAGATTTCCAATAGGTGATAAGTACGTTCACGCAATGAGTTAATGCTTAATAAATCCATTTTCTCATCTTTCTTGAACGGAAGATTCGAACAAATGAAATTAACCAGGAACATTGAATTATTAATGTTCTTGATAGCAAATGCCGAGTCCTGGTGCATTACATCTGACGATTTGATATAACGCATTGTCAAGTCCTTGCAGGTTTCTACCAAAGCTTGAAATTCCTTGTCGTCTTTACTTGGAACATCTTCTTCCAAGAGTTCAATTTCACCTTTTAAATATGGATGAGTCTCTGTGATGTCTTTTAGAATCAGACGTTTCATTCCCTGAAGAATAACAGTCGTTGTTTGATCCGGCATTTCCAGCACACGTACAATCCGTCCTACAGTACCCACATTATGTAAATCCTCCAACTTCGGGTCTTCCGTATGGGCTGATCTTTGACATACCACTGCGATGTCCTTATGCTTTTTCTCGGCATCACGTATAAGCTTGAGTGAGGATTTTCGTCCTACTGTTATAGGAAGAAAAACTCCGGGAAACAACACCATATTACGAAGGGGGAGGACCGGAAGAATTTCACCAGATTTGACATTCACTTCAAATGCTTGCTCGTCGTTGCCATCATAGTCAGTAATCAGCGAGAAGCCATTGTTATCACCTACATCTTCCAATAAGTATCTTTCTTTCATCTTTTCGTTTTAATTTAGTTTATGTCATACAAATATGCATAAATCGTTTGCAAAGTTAATTGATTCTCTCTAATAATAAAGCACTGTTAGAATAAAAACACAAAAACAATGCCAAAATATAGAGCGATCGGAGAAGTATTCCATAATAATTATTTATTTTTGGCGATTTCCAGTAAAATAGTAGAATAAAACAGGTTTAAAAACAAGTGATAAAATGTCAAATCCTTATTTTCAATTTAAGCAGTTTACGGTATGGCATGATAAGTGTGCTATGAAAGTTGGTACGGACGGGGTACTTTTGGGAGCGTGGACTTCTGTTCAAGGTGCGCATAGTATTCTGGATGTTGGGACAGGAACCGGGTTGGTCGCTTTAATGTTGGCTCAACGTAGTTTGCCGAATACAAATATTGTAGCATTGGAAATTGATGAAGCTGCTGCCAGGCAGGCTAAGGAAAATATTGTTCGTTCTCCTTGGAAGAAGCAGATAGAAGTAGTACAGGCTGATTTTAGAAAATATCAATCTCCTGAGAAGTTTGACGTGATTGTTTCTAATCCTCCGTATT
This sequence comes from uncultured Bacteroides sp., assembly GCA_959606905.1. The sequence goes on from CAUHML010000037.1 coordinate 5,908, forward strand.
TTGTTGATTCATTAGGATGTCCAGATCAACAAAGAAATTCTGCCCGGCATAATGATTCTTTGACTTATGAGGAATTATTGGAAGGAGTAACCGTTTTATTGACAGAAAATGGTACTTTTACGATTGTGATTCCGATGGATGTAGCTGATAGAGTAAAGATGATAGCTTCTGAAAAGAAATTGCAGGCAGTCCGGCAACTAAATGTGATAACTAAGCCCGGTGGTATTCCTAAACGTACTCTGATTACCTTTTCTTTTTCTAATCAGGAATGCATTGTGGAAGAACTATTGACAGAAGTTGCCCGGCATCAATATAGTAAGGAATATATAGCATTGACTCGGGAATATTATCTTAACATGTGAGTAGGGGATTTGTATTCTCTCGATATTAATGTATTTAAAATGATAAATAGAAAGAATCTGATATCGCAAGTACTATAGCTTTTCTCGTCTTTTCAATAGAATTGATGCAATAATGTTTTTTATGATTTTTAAGAGAAATCGTTTTTTAAAGAGATTGACTTCTAAAACAATCATAAAAGACAGAGGATGAATTCATCCTCTGCTACCCAAGCTGTTTGTATCAGGATTTAATTCTTTTACAGCCTCTTCTACTACTTTCTTGGTCGGCTTGCGATAAACCTCTGCCTGTTGTACCGGCATTATCTCATTCATCATTCTTTCATATCCTTTTTGTTCTAACAAATGAATTTCTTTTTCATTTGTTTCTTTTTGTTTTCTTGTTTTCATATGGCTTTTATTTTTTAAGTTTCTACTTTGAAAACAGAAAACAGCAAAAGATAGTTCATTTTACTAGAATATATTTTCGATTAATTCATCTCAATAAACGCATTAATACATATCTTTGTCCATGTAACAGATCCCTCTTTACTTAAATTATGAAAGAAAATAAGTATGATAGTCTTCTTCAAGCAGGATTTGAAATATTCGAATTAATAGAACCACAACCAAACGAAGTGATGTTGAACACTATTCCGGAAATGAAAGATGAGCTTCGACGTCCTATGATGCTTTTGATTTCTGCCAAAAAGAAATATTGAAATGCAAACGAATGAATTTCAGGGTATTGAAAAATAATAAGTAAAAAACATCCGTTTAGCTATTGTCAATTAAAAAATACTCCCTATCTTTGCACCGCTTTTGAAAAGAACAATCCTTCAGAAAGTAGCGGGGTGTAGCGCAGTCCGGTTAGCGCACCTGCTTTGGGAGCAGGGGGTCGTGGGTTCGAATCCCGCTACCCCGACTACAAAGAAAAAGGAAGTTCTGTTAAAAGTTTTTCGGGGTGTAGCGCAGTCCGGTTAGCGCACCTGCTTTGGGAGCAGGGGGTCGTGGGTTCGAATCCCGCTACCCCGACGAAAATATTAAGTCAAGAAATTTAAAAATAAAAAGCTGATGCATACTATGTTTCAGCTTTTTTGGTTTTATACAAATGATAAGTTGATTCTACTTTGTTTGTGACAGATAAAGAAGGCAATTCTTTGAATTATCTTTGAACTTGTTTATAGATATATATTTCTATTTGTTCATCATCTATAATATAAAGCGGTGCTTTAGGAGAGATAAAGCATAGCTTTACGATATCTAAAGCTATGGGTTATGAATCAGAAACAGATACTTTCTTTATTTATCGGGGATAGAAGGTGAAGACCTCTCTTTCATGAGTTTTTCATATTATCCACAAGATACACAAAAAGACTGCAATTATTTAGGAAAAGTGAGAATAAACTTACTTCCTTTACCTGATTCTGATTTTACATTAATACTCCCTTCATGTAAAGTCATAATTTGCTTACATAAACTAAGTCCGATACCGGAACCGGATGTTTTGGTAGTAAAGAAAGGTACAAATATCTTATCAAGAACATCGGGCAAAATACCTTCCCCATTGTCAGATACTGTCAGAAGCTTATTGCCAGCAGGCGAAATTATTACTTCTACCCGAATATCCTTATCAGATTGCCTACCACAGGCTTCACGGGCATTTTTCAATAAATTGATGAGAACTTGCTCTATTTGAGCCCGATCTATATATAAGGTTAGGTCTGATGAAGGGATTTCAAAATGGATATATTCTTCCGGGAATAATTTCTTTAAATCCATACACAGTTCCGTGATAGAAACTTTGGTGCAGACAGGAGTAGGGATTCGTGTCAAGCGACGATAATTTTCAACGAACTCCAATAATCCTTTGCTTCTTCTATGAATAGTCTGCATGGCTTGTAACATAATGGAATATTCTTTTTCTCCAAGCAGTTTGGGTATCCCCCTTTCGCTCAGTGTTTCTGAAAGAGAGATAATCGGTGTGATAGAATTCATTATTTCATGCGTCAATACACGTATCAGCTTTTGCCAGGCTTCCATTTCATTTCGTTCCAGTACGGAATGGATGTTTTTCAGGCTGATTATTTGTTGCTCTTTTCCTTGTGTTACAAATTTCGTACAAGAAATAGCCATTTCCAAAACAGTGCTGTTTTGTTCAATACGAATAATAGGAATATCATTAATTGCAGAAGCTCTCAGGAGTGCTTCCGGTAATTGTGAGATCTGTCCTAAATGCGTGACAGCAGCTTGGTTCATCCATTCTATATGTCCGGCTTTGTCGGTAACAAGTACGGCTGTATCTACCTTATTTAATAAGTTTTCGTAATATTGATGTTTGATTTCCTCTGCTAATAATCTTCCCCGAAAATCTTTTAGGCTCTCTGAAAGTTCTTTTGCCCACTCATTCATTATTTTATTTTTAAAAGGCGGGTGGAAAGTTTGCATCATGTCATTGTATCGAAGTCCGTCTGTCAGCCGTCTCAATAAAATTATTTGCTTGAATTGCATACGGTATAGGTGTATACCAAAGGTTATTAATAGTATGATGCAGATAACGGTACTGAACCATAACTGTTTTTGAAACAACAGGCAACTTCCGATAGAAAGCAGCATTATAAATAAGATGTGTAAAATCACTCTGATTGCAAATCGTTTCATAGGCCTAGTTTTTCAAGTTTACGATATAGGGCAAAACGGGTTATGCCCAGATACTCGGCAGCACGGGAGATATTCCCTTCGCTGAGTTTCATTGCTTTCTCAATAGTTTGACGCTCCAGTTGTTCCAGATTCAGTATCATTTCTTCTTCCTTCCTCTGTTTAGGACTGGCATGGAAAAGAAAATTCTCCGGTTTTAATAAAGAGCCATCTCCTAATATAACAGCGCGCTCTATTGTATGCTGCAATTCGCGTACATTTCCGGGCCAGGCATACTTTAACAGTTTGTTTTTGGCTTCCCGAGTCAGGCCACGCATATCTTTTTTATATTTACGTGCATACCGTTGTAGAAAATATTCAGCTAGTAGAATAATATCATTTCCACGTTCACGGAGTGGAGGAATATGTATTTCAATGGTGTTGATACGATAGAGCAAGTCTTGGCGGAAGTTTCCTTCGTCCACTAGTTGACGGATGTCCGCGTTTGTGGCACAAATCAGGCGGACGTCAATAGGAACAGTCTGCGTACTGCCTAAACGGTTGATTTGTCGCTTTTCAATAGCTGTCAATAACTTCGATTGCATAGGAAGTGAAAGGTTACCGATTTCATCCAGAAACAGAGTTCCGTTAGTGGCAACTTCCATTCGTCCGGCTTTTGATTTTTTTGCGTCGGTGAAAGCTCCTTTCTCAAATCCGAACAGTTCGCTTTCAAAAAGTTGTTCGGGAATACTTCCCAAGTCAATAGTGACAAAAGGTTTGCCGTATCGGGGAGAGCAGCGATAGAGAAGACGGGCGATTACGTCTTTTCCTGTTCCATTTTCTCCTAAAATAAGGATATTGGCATCTGTGCTGCTTAATTTATTTATTGTGGTGAAAACTTCCTGCATGGCAGGAGATTCTCCTATAATATCTCCTTCCGAAGAATTCTGACCGCTAAGTAATTCTACCTGCTCCTTCAAAATGTTTACTTCCCGTTGAGAGTGACGTAATCGCATTCCGGAAGTAAGAGTGGCCAGTAGTTTTTCCTTTTCCCACGGTTTGGGGATAAAGTCTGTTGCACCGGCTTTGATAGCCCGTACTGCTTTATCAGTATCTGCATAGGCAGTCATAAAGATGACAATCGCTTGCGGATCGATTTTCAATATTTGCTTCAAGCTTTCGAATCCTTCCTGACCACTAATAGCGTCACGGCTAAAATTCATATCTAATAAAATAAGATCAGGTTGAAAAGTGGTCATGAAATGTTCGATTCGGTCGGGAGTGGTGGCTACCTTTATTTTTTCTGTGTAAGGTTCCAACAGCAGGTTTAGAGCGAAGAGGACATCTTCGTTATCATCTACTATAAGTATCTTTCCCAGTTTGTTTACTTCTTCCATTCTTTTAGCTAATTAGAATATAATCTTTTTCCTTTACTGCACCGGCAAAGATATGGATAATAATCATGTGTTGTATGTGCGATTGCGCACTATTTTCGTGCGTATTTGCACGCTATTTTAAAAAGAAAAACAAGCATATTTCATTGATATACAAATATTTATATAAATGGCACAGGTTTTGAATTATAAATAACAAATAAAACTAAGAATGAATCTGAAAATAATCTGCATAAGTATTGGAATCCTGGCGACGGAATTATTGGCTGCTCAAGATCAGACAACAGAACTGTCATTGGAACAAGTTGTGAAGATTGCTCGTCTGGAGTCTCCCGATGCGCAGACGGCACGTCATAGCTTCCGTTCGGCTTATTGGAATTATAAATATTATCGTGCCAACTATTTACCGACTTTGAACTTGACATCCGATCCTAATCTGAATCGTGCCATTAATAAGATAACAATGGGGGACGGTTCCGTTAAGTTTGTTGAGCAGAATTTGTTGAATACTGATCTGACTTTGAATCTTTCACAAAACATACCTTGGACAGGAGGTTCCTTGTTTCTTGAAACGTCCGCACAACGTATGGATTTGTTCAGCGAACATAAATATTCGTGGCAGACTTCACCTATCATGATAGGATACCGGCAATCGCTTTTCGGCTACAATAGTTTGAAATGGGATAAACGAATAGAACCGGTACGCTATCAGGAGGCAAAGAAAAGCTATGTAGAGACATTAGAACTTGTATCTGCCAATGCGATTAATAAATTTTTTGCTCTAGCCACTGCCCAAAGTAATTATGACATAGCATCCTTTAATTATGCGAATGCCGACACGTTATATCGCTATGCACAAGGACGTTACAATATCGGGACAATAACGGAGAATGAAATGCTGCAACTGGAGCTTAACCGTCTTACAGAAGAAACAAATCGTATGAACGCCCGTATTGAAATGGATAACTGTATGCAGGAACTCCGTTCATATCTGGGCATTCAGGAAGAGAGGGAGATTCGTGTACGTGTCAGTTCCCGGATACCGGATTTCAGTATTAATCTGAATGAGGCGCTAGCATTGGCGTATGAGAATAGCCCGGATATACAAACGATGAAACGGCGCAAGCTGGAAAGTGAAAGTGCGGTTGCGAGAGCCCGTGCCAATGCAGGTTTGAAAGCAGACATTTATCTTCGTTTCGGACTGACACAGACAGCGGATAAATTACCAGAGGCTTATCGAAACCTTTTAGATCAACAATATGTAAGTTTAAGTATCTCCCTACCAATTTTAGATTGGGGACGGGGAAAGGGACAGGTACGGGTAGCCCGTTCTAACCGTGACCTGGTTTATACGCAGGTGGAACAAAGCAGGACGGATTTTGAATTGAATGTCCGTAAACTGGTGAAGCAGTTTAATCTGCAAACGCAACGTGTCCGTATCGCTGCCCGTACAGATGAAACCGCCCAACGGAGGAATGAAGTTGCCCGTAAACTTTATATATTGGGAAAATCTACCATTCTTGATTTGAACGCTTCCATTTCAGAAAAAGATAGTGCACGCCGTAATTATGTATCGGCTTTATACAACTATTGGAGTTTGTATTACACACTCCGTAGCATGACACTTTATGATTTTGAGAGTAGCAAGTTACTGACGGAGGATTATAATCTCCTCATTGAATAGGATAGAATGATTTTTTATAATTGATATAAATATAAAAACTATATAACCTCATGGATATAAAATTAGAAAAGAAGCCGTGGTACATTCGTTATAGATACTATCTGACAGGAGGACTTTTGTTTATCTCCTTTCTGATTTATGTAATCGTCCTTTCATTAGGTCCCAGGAAGCTGCGTGTTGATGCCGAGAATATTCAGATAGCGGAAGTGAAAGATGCTGACTTTATGGAATATGTAGATGTAGAAGGACTAATTCAACCTATATTGACAATTAAAGTCAATACCCGCGAAGCAGGAAGTGTAGAAAGCATAGTAGGTGAAGAAGGCAGTTTACTTCAGCAAGGTGATACTATTCTTATTCTTTCTAATCCGGACCTACTTCGTAACATTGAAGATCAGCGTGATGAATGGGAAAAACAAATGATTACCTACCAGGAGCAGGAGATTGAAATGGAGCAAAAGAGCCTGAATTTGAAACAGCAGGCCTTGACGAATAATTATGAGCTTGAGCGTCTGAAAAAAAGCATTGCTCTTGACCGTGAGGAATATCAAATGGGAGTAAAGAGTAAGGCCCAGTTGCAAGTAGCTGAAGATGAGTATAATTATAAACAAAAAAATGCAGCTTTGCAACAGGAGAGCTTGCGGCACGATTCTGCTGTGACAATGATTCGTAAAGAACTTATCCGCAACGACCGAGAAAGAGAACGGAAAAAATATGAACGCGTTCATGAACGTTTGAATAATTTAGTGGTAACGGCTCCGATAAAAGGACAGCTTAGCTTTGTGAAGGTTACTCCCGGGCAGCAAGTGTCTTCCGGCGAAAGTATTGCTGAGATAAAGGTACTTGACCAATATAAAATCCATACTTCGCTCAGTGAATATTATATTGACCGGATTACTACCGGATTGCCTGCTACCATTAATTATCAAGGGAAGAAATATCCGTTAAGAATAACGAAAGTTGTCCCTGAAGTAAAAGACCGTATGTTTGATGTCGATCTTGTTTTCACAGATGATATGCCTGATAACGTAAGAGTGGGCAAGAGTTTCCGTGTACAGATAGAACTAGGGCAACCGGAGCAGACGCTTATTATCCCACGCGGCAATTTCTATCAGGCTACGGGAGGACAATGGATTTATAAGGTGAATGCTTCAAAAACAAAAGCTGTTCGTGTACCTTTGTCTGTCGGTCGCCAAAATCCGCAACAATACGAAATTACAGAAGGTTTACGGCCGGGAGATTGGGTTATTACGACGGGATATGATACCTTTGGCGATGCTGAGGAATTAATATTAAGATAAACAGACAACTTTAAACAGATAGTATGAAAACACTGAAATATGCAGTACGCTTTTTATTACGTGCGAAATCATATACGACTATCAATTTACTCGGACTGACACTTAGTCTAGCCTGTTGTATTATCTTGTCCCGTTATATTTATCGTGAAACAACAGTAGATATGCATTGTATAGACCGTAATCAGGTATATGGAGTTCAAGTGTCGTTTGATGGAAACCGGGTGTTGAGTAAGGCAGAAATAGGAAAGCGTGATAGTACTTATATAGATGACAATGTTATACTGACACGTTCAAGTGTAATATTGCTTGAGAATGATTATGTAGATTATCAGACAAATCGTTTTTCTGTACATGCCTTAATAGCTGACAATGCTTATTTCAGACTTTTTCCTTATCAAGTATTGCAGGGAGAGATTTCTTTGGAAGCTCCGGAATCAGCATTGTTAATGGAAGATTTCGCCAAAAAACTTTTTGGTAAAGAAAATCCGCTAGGTAAGGTGTTACGTTTTTCTAACGGTAAAGATATCAAGGTGACAGGTATATTGAAAAAGCCGGTAAATAAACAAACATTCAATTTCGATATAGTACTTTCTCATGCATTTTCGACAGACTGGGGACGGATGCCTTTGGAGTTTATTCAGTTTACTTCTGAGAAGGCAGTGGAACAAGCCAATCAAATAGGGAGTTATCCCCGGTTTATAAATCAAGATTCTCGTTTCGGAGATGTTCGTAAATACACATTCTCTCTTATTCCTGTCAGTCAAATGTATTGGGAGCAAGCATTACTTTACCAAACAGGGCCTAGTATGCTTGTTAGTGGGAATCGTTCTCATCTATTCATTCTTGGAGGAATTTGTTTATTGATACTGTTTGCCGGGATTATCAACTTTATTAATCTTTATTCTGTATTAATGGTGAAACGAGGGAGGACTTACAATCTTCGAAAAGTATTCGGTGCCAGTGGCAATACACTGTTTACGCAAATTTTCACAGAAAACGTTCTACTGATAGCCGTTTCTATTGTGTTTGCATGGTTTATTGTTGAAATAACATCTGTTTTTGTATCCCACTTGTTGGATAGCCGGATAGTCTATACTAAATTCGACTGGATATTGTCGATATCTATCCTGATATTCCTGTCTTTGACTGTAAGCCTGTATTCACATATAAAATGCCAGCGCTCTTTACCGGCTGTTGCTCTCAAGGCATTAGGTACCGATAAACGTTCTATTCGTTTTCGTATGATATTCCTTTTTGTACAATATGTTGTTACCTTTTTATTGGTCTTACTTTCCATCTATTTTAATAAGCAATTCAATTTGATGTTGCAGACAGATCCGGGATTCCGTACAAAAGATATAATTCAGGCAAATATGATATATGAATCGAACGATTATTCTTCGTATACATCTGAAACTGTAAACCAACGTAAAGAAAGAGTTTTAGCGATAGATCAACTGATAGATAATTGTCCGGATATCCAAAGCTGGACAACCGGTTTTTATTCTATTCTTGGGTTTGATTATTCTGCAGGATTTCGAAATGCAAAAGGAGAACTGGTTACGTTGAATCAGAGTTATGTTACCGACAGTTTCTTTAAACTCTTTGAGATTCCTTTTATTGAAGGAGATTTATCGGAAGCAGATAAAGAACAAGGAGGTGAAATTATAGTTGTCAACCGTGCCGCATTGGCCGCTTTAGGCTACACAAGTTGCAAGGGGGCTACTATAATTAATGAGCAGATGAGAAAGATAAAACCCGATTTACAGGCACAGCCTATTGGTGCCGTAATAGAAGATTATTATGATAGACATGTAGGATTGGGTGCTCGCCCTATGGTATTTATCGTAAATAAACGGTTGAAGGGAGATTACTATCAGATTGCTTGTTATCCGGGGAAAACTCAGGTAGTCATCAATTATCTTAAAGATATTCAGAAAAAAGTATATGGTACGGAAGACTTTAAATACTCACTATTGGATGATGATGTGGCGGCACTCTATAAAAACGACCGGCGAATAGCCATGGTATATGCTATTTTTGCATGTATTGGAATTATAATAATCTGTCTCGGATTATTCGGTATTTCATTATTTGATATTCGTCAGCGCTATCGGGAGATTGCAATTCGTAAAGTAAACGGTGCATTGGTGAAAGACTTGTACTTGCTGCTTGGATGTAAATATTTGGTTGTATTGGGAAGCGCTTTTGCAGTATCTATTCCATTGTCCTGCTACTTGATTTATCAGTATACTAAAGCTCTTGTGATAAAAGCTCCGTTAAGCATGAATGTCTTTCTGATAGCATTGCTCGTAGTAAGTTGTATCTCTTTAGGCACACTGTGCTGGCAAATAAAAAAGGCATCACGTATTGACCCGGCCAAAATAATGAAAATAGAATAAAAATAATAATATATGATACGACACTATTTGAAAGTTGCTTTTCGTAATTTACTGAAATACAAGACCCAAAATATAATTTCTATCATCGGTCTTGCGGTAGGATTACTATGTTTCTGCATATGTATGTATTGTAGTCGTTTTGTTGAGACCACCAACCATTGTTTCAGTAATTACACTCGCATTGTGGAATTAAACCTTTATGATTATCAGACGGAAACATATTTTTCCGGTACACAAGTGGCTTTATCCGAAGAACTCCGCACATGGGCAATGGGAGAGGTGGAAGCAATTTCTTGTATGACATACTCGCGTGAACGTTCTTATCTTGCCGAAATTTCAGAGGAAAAATCATTACCATACGAACTTGAAACGATAGAAATAGATACTTTATACAATAAGGTATTCACTCCCCAAATAGTAGCCGGAAATTGGAAGACGGCAAGCCGGACATCTAATGCCGTTATTTTAAGTGAATCTACTGCCATAAAGATATTCGGTAAAATAGAAAGTGCTATCGGTAAGCATCTGACTCTGGCGCGACGACTCCATACTTCGCCTGAAAGTACTCCGAAAACAGGAGGTATTGTTTATACGGTACAGGCAGTAATGAAAGATATCCCGCTAAACAATGGTTTTAGTTTTATGACGCATACTGATGCAATGGTTCTGAACGATAGTGAAGGACTTTTCCGAAGTACGAAACGTCACGATATGACAGGAGCCAGAACCTATGTCTTGCTTTCTCCCAATACGAATATAGCTGAACTGGAGCAGCAGTTTGCTAAGCGTAATTATAGTTATACTATGTATAATCAGTCTTATGCGGTTGTTGCTAATTATATTAGCGACAGGGCACAGAAGAAAGGTGCTTTTGTGTTGGGATGGGTGACAGGAATAGTCGGTACATTGATATTACTGGTCGGACTAATCAATTTCTTTCACTTTCTGATCGGTTCTTTTCTTAATCGCACTAAAGAATACAGTATTATGAAAATGGCAGGATGTAATTGGAAACAACAATTCTGCCTGCTGTTTGTACAATCATTGATTGTGGTGGTTATATCTTCCTTTTTAGTAATATGGGGAATAGAATTGATTGGCAACCGAATGGATTTTTCTCTACAGGGCATTACAATGACTTTTCCGCCCGAAATTCTTTTGATACACGCTATGCAATATATCATTCTTCTTATATTGCTCTGTGCTGCAATTTGTCTGTTTGTATCTGTCCGTATTCGCAGAATTTCGATACAAACAGGCATTCATGGAGGAGTAAATAAACGTCGAGGTAAGCAGTGGGGACGTAACCTTATGCTGGGAATCCAGTTCTTTATCTGCTGGATATTTGTATCATTCACTGTCGCATTGTTTTTACAGTCGGAGAAAACAACCCAAACATTGTTTCATACGCTTAACCAAAAAGAAAAAGAAGCGATTCTTAGCATTCCATTAGACTATTCGTTTATGAAAAATGAAGAGAAGTTAAGTGTGGTAGAACGTTTTCAGCAACATGCAGGGGTAAAAGATGTCTTATTGGCAGATATTGCTTATACACAAGGAGTATCCGGAAACCTGTTGATGACCGAGAAAGGGAATGACAACTCCTGGACTGATATCAATATTATGTGCGTTCCGCTGAATTTCTTTGCTTTTATGAATATTCCGATAGAGGAGGGCAGAACTATCCGGACAAAAAATGACCTTGTCATGGATAAAGTATGGCAAAACAAACAAAAGAAGAATGTAATTGGAATGAATTTTTATGACCAAAATAATGATTATACCGTATGTGGAGTTTGTACTCCTTTCCAGACTGATGTCCATTATCATAGTGGCGGCTATGCTTTTATGCTCTATGATCCTTCTGAATATGTTGGCCATTGCTATGTAAAATGTTACCCTGAACAACAAAAAGAAGTCGTAAAGTGGATTGAGAAAATCCGTCGTGAAGTACTTCCGGAGAATATATCGTATCAGGTTCGTACATTTCAAGACGACCTATATGAAATACAGGCTATGGAATATATGCTGAAAGATACTATCCTGTTTTTCGCAATCGTCAGTATCATCATTACCTTGTTGGGTGTATATTCCAGCATTACCCTCGATACTGAACGTAGACAGAAAGAAGTGGCTATCCGTAAAGTAAATGGAGCCGGAATGTCGCATATTATCTGGTTGTTTGCCCGTTTGTATATAACTTTGTTGATGGTTACCGCAGCTCTATCCTTTCCGTTAGTATACCTAGTGTTACAGCTATGGAAACAAATATATACGGTATTCTTTAACTGTGGATTCTGGTTCTGGACAGGGATTTTTATATCTGTTGCTATGATAACGGCACTAACGATTTGGTTCCGTATCTTGAAGATTGCCAGAGTTAATCCGGTGGAGTCTATCAAAAATGAATAGGAAAACCATATTTGAATTAGAAAATAAAAGAAAACAAAATGATACAGCATTATTCAAAAGTTGCTTTGCGCAATTTGATGAAATATAAAACCCAAAATCTTATATCAACCATAGGCTTGGCTGTGGGACTGCTATGCTTCAGTATTTGTTTCTATTGTAGCCGCTATATGCAGAGTGTTGACCAATGTTTTAATAATTATCATCGTTTGGTAGACATCAATTTAGCTGATGAAGGTAGGATGTTATCCGGTACTCCTGCAATATTGGCGGAGAAGTTGACAAAAGAATATGGACATGAAGTAGAAGCATATTCCAGAGTTGCTTATGCACGGCAACGGCCTTTTGATGTGTATACAAATGATGAAAAGAAACTACCCTATACATTTGAATGCATAGAAGTCGACTCGTTTTTTAATCGTTTGTTCACTCCGACTGTTGTGGCAGGTTCGTGGAGAGTGGCAGCCTATACTCCTAATGCGGTAGTAATAACAGAAAGTACAGCACGCAAATTATTTCCATATAATCAGGAGGCTATCGGTAAACGTATGGTGATGACAAGCAAAATATGGTCTTCTCCGAAAACAACTCCTGATAGCGGAGGTATCTCATACACAATTCAGGCTGTGATTAAAGATATTCCAGCCAATGTCAGTATGAACTTCATGCGGACAATTGAAGTTCTCATTCTGAACGATAGTGAAGGATTATTTAAAATGACCGGTAATAATGACCAGACAGGCGTTTATACTTACGGATTGCTTCATGAAGGCAGAACAGCCAAAGATTTAAATGAAGTGTATAGAAAGAGTAATGTCACTCACCGAATGTTTAATTGCGATTATGACCTGATTGTTTCTCCTATTGGAAAAAGTAATGGCAACTCTGACATGATAACCATCTTTAGCTCAATAACTAGCATTGTAGCAGTTTTAATCTTATTAGTTGCTTTACTAAACTTTTTCCATTTTCAGATTGGAAGTATAATCAATCGCCAACGGGAATTTACAATTCGGAAGATAATAGGAAATGATATGTTTCATCTGGCAATGATGCTTTTTGTGCAATTGTTTTTGGTCATTGTAATCGCTTCTTTATTTATGTTCGGACTCATAGAAATATTGTCTTCCGGAATGCATATCTCATTGTCTGATTTAAGCTTGTCCATTGATAGAGAGCGTTTGATGTTACAAGCCGGACAATATATTATCATTCTTCTCATAGCAACATTTGTGATCTGTTTTTCTGTTGCTTTTTATATCCGTAGGGTAAACATACAATTAGGCATGAGCAATGGGCTTAAAAGTAAAAAGCATTTCTTTCGTAATAGCATGTTAGGAATCCAGTTTTTCATTTGTTGGCTATTCGTTTCTATGACTGTCGCTCTTTATTTACAAACAAATACTACAATATCTACGCTGTACAATACGTTGACTAAAGCGGAGAAAAATAGCATATTAAGTCTTAAATTGGACTATACTTTTATGAAAAATGAAGAAAAAGTTGCGCTTGTTGAACGTATCCGACAGTATTCAGGCGTGAAAGATGTCTTACTTTCTGAAGACGGTTACTTAAATGGTAGTCCGGATCGTACAGGCATACAATTAGATAAAGACTCGGATAGGTGGCTAGAAATAAATATAATGAGGGTAACGCCTGATTTTATTTCTTTTATGAATATCCCCTTGTCAGCAGGACAAAATATGGAAGGCAATAATGATATATTGGTCGATGAAATATTTATGAATAAAAAAGAAAATATACTGGGGACTACTCTTTATCATTATAAAGACGCTTATACTGTACGCGGTATATTGTCTTCTTTTACTCCCTCGGTTTATGCTTATAAAGAGGAGCAGACTCCTTATGTTTTCTTTCCTATGAAAGATAATGGAAATGTAGGTCATTGTTATATCAAGTGTTACACAGATAAAAAGGAAGAGGTCCGCCAATGGATGACCCAACTTTTGCAGGAAGTGTTACCGGAAAGTGTTGAGCCCGAAATAACAACTTTTTTGGATGATATCATTGAACAACAGGCCATGGAAACTAAATTCAAGAATATAACTTTATTTTTCTCTATTGTAAGTCTGATTATAACTTTATTGGGAGTATATTCAGCTATTACTCTTGACACCGAACGTCGGCAGAAAGAAGTGGCAATCCGGAAAATAAACGGAGCGGGAATAAAACAGATTATCTTACTGTTTTCCCGGTTGTATATGTTACTTTTGACAACATCGGCTTTATTAGCTTTTCCTGTGGTATACGTCATTCTCCATATGTGGAAAGAAATATATCAGATATTCTTTAATGACGGGATATTATATTGGGTAGGAATATTTGTAGGAGTAACTTTATTGACTGCACTAACCGTTATCTTTAGAATCCTAAGGATTGTACGACTCAATCCTGCGGAAGTTATCAAGAATGAATAAATTCAATAATTTTTAAATAGTACAATTATGATTAAAACAATTAATTTACAGAAGATTTTCAAGACAGAAGAAGTGGAAACTTGGGCATTGAATAATGTCAGTATTGAAGTGAAACAAGGTGAGTTTGTTGCTATTATGGGACCTTCCGGCTGTGGAAAGTCAACGTTACTTAATATTCTGGGACTGTTGGACAATCCGACAGGAGGAGAGTATTATCTGAATGGAATGGAAGTTTCGAAGTACACGGAATCGCAGCGTACAAATCTCCGTAAAGGAGTCATTGGTTTTGTATTTCAGAGTTTCAATCTGATAGATGAACTGAACGTATATGAAAACATTGAATTACCTCTGCTCTATATGGGTATCTCAGCTTCCGAACGTAAAAAGAGAGTGGAGACTGCCATGGAACGAATGGCTATTACTCATCGTAGCAAACATTTCCCCCAACAATTGTCAGGTGGTCAGCAGCAACGTGTCGCTATCGCCCGTGCAGTAGTTGCCAACCCTAAATTGATCCTTGCCGATGAGCCTACCGGTAATCTGGACTCAAAGAATGGTAAAGAAGTAATGGGGCTATTGAGCGAATTGAATAAGGAAGGAACAACGATTGTAATGGTAACGCACTCCCAGCATGACGCCGGTTACGCTGATCGCGTCATCAATCTGTTCGACGGACAAGTAGTAACTGAAGTCAGCATGTAACATTAAAAGAGTATGATGATAAAACATTATCTAAAAGTAGCTTTCCGCAATCTGGCGAAATATAAGGTGCAAAGCATTGTGAGTATTTTAGGATTGGCAGTAGGCTTTGTATGCTTTGCATTGTCTACTTTGTGGATTCGTTATGAAATGACTTATGATACTTTTCACGAAGGTGCGGAACGTATTTATCTGGTGCGTGCACATTATGCACATGAACCTGGTAAGATATCCAATTCTACTCCTTATCCTTTAGCTGATTATTTACAGAAAGGTAATCCGGAAATAGAGGCAATGGCTTCTACTTCCGTACAGAAAGTTAAATTTCGTGTGAAGGATACTGAGAAGGATGTTGTGTCGGCTGCTGCAGATTCTGTTTTGATGAACTTTTTTAATATACGAGTATTAAGAGGAACAGTGAACTTCTTGAAGGGAACCAATGGGGAAATTGCTATAACAGAAGAATTTTCTAAAAGAATATTTGGAGAGGAAGAGGCATTGGGTCGGGAGGTAGAGGTTAGTGGACATGCTTCTAAAGTTGGAGCAATCGTGAGTGGCTGGTCTTCTCATTCCAATATTCCATATAGTATATTAACTTCTGCCAGACATTATACACAATGGGGGAGTGCGAATGAAAACTTATTTGTTCGCATTCGTAAGGGGACAAATGGGGAAGAATTTCAGAAAAAAATTGCTGCTCTCCGTATCAATGATATTGAGAAGGAAAATGAATTGGGAGAGCTATTATTGACCCCGCTATCGGCTTTACGCTATTCCGGTTATGTATCTCGGGAAGATACCGTGATTACTTTTAGCTATATCTTATATTTTTCATTAGCCGGTGGATTGGTCATTATCTGTTCGTTATTTAATTATTTGACTCTCTATATCAGTCGGTTATATATGCGTAGGCGTGAAATGGCACTTCGCAAAGTGAATGGAGCAGGTAATAAAGATTTGTTTGTTCAGTTGACCGTTGAACTATTGATTGTTCAGTTTATAGCTTTGGTAGCCGGATTGTTCTTTATTGAAATATGTATGTCCCGTTTCCTCGAGTTCACACGAATAGCTCCCAACTCTTATTATGGAGAGATTTTAGTATATCTGTTTATTGTGATAGCTTTGTCTCTTTTGTTGGCTCAGATACCACTATATCATTTTCGTCGCCGAACTTTGCAAGACGCTGTCAAAGGGAAAGTTTCAGTAAACAGACCGTATGCTTTCCGTAAGTTCGGGATTGTTATACAATTGATAGTCAGTCTTGTTTTCATATTCTGTACAGTGGTTATAATGAAACAGATTTATTTCCTGAAGCATACAGACTTAGGAATGGAACGTCATAATATTGCCAATGTTGCATTATGGAGAGGTGATATAAAACAGTGGGGCGGTAAGATAGCAGCTTTACCTATGGTGACCGAAGTTCTGCCTCCCCGTTATTTTCCGATTATTCCTACCGGACCAATGATGTATGCGGAAATGAACCATTGGGAAGATATGCCTGAAGCAGTAGAAGAACCTATAACTGTTGGCATAATGCCTGCAATGAAGGATTTCTTTGATTTTTATGATTTGAAATTAATTGAAGGCGAACTGCTCTCAGAAAAGAATGCTCCCAATGATATTGTAATTGATGAAAATACACTTCGGATATTTGGTTGGAACCAAGGAGTAGGAAAGACTTTGGGATATGAGAAGGATGGCAAAATTCTTCATTCATATAGAGTGGTAGGAGTTGTCCGGAATTTCTGTTATCAACCGCCTACAAGTATTCCGGGATGTATCGCTTTACAACAACCTCAAGCACAAAATTATCTGCTGTTTCGTGCCAGTATTTTGTTTAAATTTGAGGAAGGTTCCTGGCACGAATGCCGGAAAGCGATTGAGGCCATGCATAAAGAAGATTTTCCGAATGCCTATTTACGATTGTTTAATGAGGAGGAAGAATATGATAAGTATCTCCGTTCGGAAAGTGCTTTAATGAAGCTGTTGACTTTCGTATCATTAGTTTGTATTCTGATCTCTTTGTTCGGAATATTCTCATTGGTTACATTATCTTGTGAACAACGTCGTAAGGAGATTGCCATACGTAGAGTCAACGGGGCACAGGTATATCATATTCTTCATCTATTTTTCCGTGAGTATTTATTGTTGCTGGCAACAGCTGTTATAATAGCTTTTCCTGTCGGATACGTTTTAATGAAACAATGGATTGATCGGTATGTAAGGCAAACGCCGATTGAGGTATGGATATATGTAGCTATATTTGGAATTATAGGATTTTTTATCTTACTATGTATAGGCTGCCGAGTATGGAAAGCTGTTTTGCAGAATCCGGCAGAAGTAATTAAGAATGAATAATAATTAATGGTGATATTATGATTACACATTATTTAAAAGTAGCTTTTCGTAACTTAGTAAAATACAAAACGCAGACACTTATCAGCATAATTGGATTATCGGTTGGTTTTACTTGCTTTGCGCTTTCCGTATTATGGATTCGTTATGAAATGACGTATGATAATTTTCATGAAGGAGCAGACCGTATTTATCTGGCAGGTGATAAATTTGATTTGCAAGGAGACGGATTCTCTTATTATTCGTCAAGTTTGTTGGCTGATTATATAATGAAAAACTGTCCGGAAGTAGAAAAGGCTTGCCATATAATACAAAAAAACATAATACCCATTGAATATGAGAAAAATGTATATCAGACACAACAATTAAGAGTTGATTCAAACTTTGTCTCAATCTTTAATATTATTGTATTAGAAGGAAGCAACCGTATGAGATTAGAGAATAACCAAATTGCCATTACTGATAAAATTGCTAAGCAAATATTTGGAACTGAATCTCCGATAGGTAAGCAATTTATATTTCCTAATACAAATAATACAAAGATGACAATAGTTGCAGTGGTAAAATCATGGGAAGGTCATTCTTTATATCCTTTTGATATATTATTACCTTATGAGGATCAAGATCCACATTGGGGGAGTCAACGAAGCCATACACTTTTCCGTATTTACCCTAATAGTGATATAAATGCATTGGAGAAAAGATTGGCTAAATATGAAGTGCAACAAGACTCATATAAACAGTTAATGTCTACTCCTATTGCTTTATTATCTACCTTACGAAGTACACATCCGAGAGAAGATGTTAATGTCAAATTGAATCACATTCGTCTTTTTGCCTGGATTGGAGCTTTGGTTATTATTTGTGGATTATGTAACTATTTAACAATGCTTGTTACTCGTATTCGAATGCGAAAACGTGAATTGGCATTACGGAAAGTAAATGGAGCTTCTAATGGTAGTTTGCTGTCATTGCTTCTTTGGGAATTGGTATTGTTACTCATTGTATCATCGGGATTAGGACTTATGATAATAGAACTCATTTTACCGGGCTTTAGATCTCTATCACAAATAGCCGAGGATACTTCATTCTATTATAGTGAAACGCTTATGTATATATTATTATTAATATTGATAACTATAAGTCTGGCAGCCATACTTATCCGATATGTCAGCAAGCAGTCTTTGCTTGATAGTATTAAACATAAATCAAATCTTCATCTTTCCGGTTGGTTTTATAAAGGAAGTGTTTCCTTTCAATTATTTGTTAGTATTGGTTTGGTGTTTTGTACTATGGTGATGATGAAACAGCTGGATTATCTATTGAATTCAAAAGAACTTGGGTTGAATAGACATAATATAGGAGTTATAGCTTCCGGTTATGGATTTGAAGGTGTTCCTTTTAAAGAAATTCTGGAACAAATGCCTGATGTTATAGAATGTTTATATGGCTTTTATACTCCTATTCCTAAAATGTCATTTTATAGTTATGAAGTGAGGGAATGGGAAGGACAGGCGGACAAAGAACAACGTATCAAGTTAGAGAAGGAAACCATCAATCAGGATTATGCTAATTTTTTCCAAGTTGAAGTTTTGGAAGGTAATATGTTGGATGAAAAAGACGGGAAAGAGGCGGTCCTTATAAATGAAGCTGCGGCAAAGGCTTTTGGTTGGGATCATCCTATTGGAAAGAAGATACACCTGAACGAAAAATGTATAGTAAAAGGGGTTGTTAAAAATATTTATTATAATGCCCCGATACATCCGGTTACTCCAGCTATATTCTTCTTGCCGGACAACAAGCAAAAAAGTGAAAGTAGAGGTCATTTGATTTTTAAGTTTAAAGAGGGTACCTGGAAAAATGTTTCTCAAAAATTGAGAGAAGAAGCTTATAAAGTTAATCCGAATGCAGAATTACGTTTGATTAATATGGAGGAAAAATACGATGAGTACATGAAATCGGAAAATTCTTTAAATATGCTATTGAGTATTGTTTCCTTTATATGTATAGCAATTGCCGTATTCGGCATCTTTTCTTTAGTTACTTTATCGTGCGAGCAACGTCGTAAAGAAATTGCTATTCGTAAAGTCAATGGTGCCAGTATAGGAACAATTCTGAATTTATTCTTTAAAGAATATCTGCTTTTGCTTATCATTGCATCATGTATCGCTTTTCCATTAGGATACGTCATTATGAAACATTGGCTTGAAAGTTATGTAAAACAGACTCCGATAAGTCTTTGGATATATGGAGGAATATTTATTGTAATGCTTCTTATCATTTTCCTGAGCATTATTTGGAGAGTATGGAAAGCAGCCCGGCAGAATCCGGCAGAGGTGATTAAAAGTGAGTAAGAATATTATTTAATAAAAGCAATATGAAGAATCAGTTATCAGCTATCAAGGCCCTGTTTCGTTTTAGAATTTATACGATAATAAATATTATAGGGCTTGCGATTAGTGTAGCGGCAACATTAATAATCGTACGTTATATTCATCAGGAAGTGACCGTAGACCACTTTTGCAAGGATCTGAATCAATTATATATATTGACAGCTCAAAGAAGTAACGGTCATATTTCAATAATTGACAATACGGACAGGAATAATGATCCTAATTTTATTGATCCGATGAAGAATCCGGAAGTAGAAAAGTATTCATATTGCATTTCTTTTAAGGATGATTATATCATAGTTGATGATCACCGTTTTCAAGCCAATGTTTTAGTGACCGATAGTTTCTTTCTACAACTAATGGATTATCCTGTCATTTCAGGCATTAAGACTATTCAACGTCCGGATGATGCGATCATTACCCGAAAATATGCTAAACATCTTTTTAAGGATGAAAACCCGCTTGGAAAGCAACTTGTTTCTTCCGCAGGCTATACACTTACTATACGGGGAATTGTAGATGAACCGGATACCAAATCCTCTTTGCAGTTTGATTTGATAACTCCTGTGAATCAGGGAAAATATATGGATTGGAGCCGAATGGGATTTTGTATAACACGTTTGGTTAAGGGTACGGAGTTGGCTAAGTTTAATGAAAAAATCTCTAAACCACAGTCATTGATTTGTTTTAGTCATTCACCTATACAATTCAGGCTTTTTCCATTGAAAGAGCTATATTTTAATAAGGTGGTAAGCTCTGCATCCGGTTTCTTCTTAAGAGGAAATAAAGAACATGTTATTGTGTTGTCTGTTGTAGCATGTATGCTGTTGCTGGTCGGAATTTTCAATTTTATCAATATCTACACGGTTATTATACTGAAGCGGGCGCGTGAGTTTGGAGTTAAAAAGGTGTATGGTGCGAGTGGTATTCAAGTATTTTCCCAAATATATGCAGAAAATCTATGTATGGTTGCTACTTCAATGCTGATTATATGGATGCTGATAGAGGTTACAGCAGGGTTATTCGCAACTGTATATTCAATACCCGTGAAATCGGATCTAAAGTTTGATTTACTACTGTCTCTTATTATATTATTCGGGTTACCGTTAATTACGTCTATCTATCCCTTTTTAAGATACAATTACTCTTCACCTATCACCTCATTGCGTTCAGTCAGTGTCGGGGGGCATTCCATTGTGTCTCGTGCATTTTTTCTATTCGTTCAATATATCATCACTTTCTGTTTAATTGTGGTTTCCTTGTATTTTGTGCGCCAGTTATATACTATGCTTC
Organism: uncultured Bacteroides sp.; assembly: GCA_959606905.1. Next base: position 27,254 of record CAUHML010000037.1, read on the forward strand.
ATGCTGATTTGGGTTATCGGGCAAAGGATATTATATCTTGCCAATTCCTGTCACACGAGACACAAAACAGGAGGTATGCAAGTGATGAAGAATGGCAGAAAGAGCACGATTTGGAACAGCACAAAGAACAAGTCATTAAGCAGAAAATGAATGCGTGTCCTTTGTTCGTTACATGGAGCTATGGTGAAATTCCTATAAATCTGGAACCTTACATTAACTTGGAAGCGGATAATGGAGAAAAGCATAAAGTAGCCCTTATGAATGCCGATAAAGAGTATATGGATATGTTCGGATTGAAACTGAAAGAAGGGAGGGAGTGGAACGACAAAGATCAGTTTGCCCAGTATAAAATGATTATCAACGAAACAGCTAAGAAGTTATTTCAAATAAAGAATATAGAGGAGGCTTCATTACAGCCGGAATCACGTTTGTGGTGGAGTATGGGAATAGATGAAGGGAAAAATCCTCCTTTCGAAATAGTAGGAGTAATAGAGGATTTTCGGACAGGACATTTGGCGAAAGGAGATGCTCCTTTAGCTATATTATATGATAAAGGAGATAATCCTACTAACCCTTTGATAGCGACAATTGTGGAAGGAAAGCGTAAAGAAGCGGTTGATTTTCTGAAAGAGTTGCATGATGAAGTGTTGGGACAGGGAGAATTTGATTACTCGTTTGTGGAAGATGAAGTGAAAAAGTTGTATGATGAAGATAAAAGAGCCACTCAGATCTATGTCACTTTTGCCGGACTGGCTATCTGCATATCCTGTCTCGGCCTGTTCGGTCTGTCGTTGTATGATATTCGCCAGAGATATCGGGAGATAGCCTTGCGCAAGGTAAATGGCGCTACAGGCAAACAAGTGGCCTTATTGCTGGTACGGAAGTATCTATATATACTGGGGGCGGCATTTGCAGTTGCTATTCCTTTGGCCTATTATATCATTCATGATTATACCAAGGACTTTACAGTGAAAGCTCCAGTCGGAGTCGATATATTTATAACAGGTTTTATTCTTACATTAATAATCTCTTTAGGAACATTGTTATGGCAGGTTCGTAGGGCTGTCCGCATCAATCCGGCATTGATAATGAAGAGTGAATAAATACAATGTTTTTTGTTGTTTTTAGTTTAAAAGACAATTGAATAAATTATCTTTGCACTATTCCAATTTTATATCAAATAGGAGAATGTGTATGAATAGAATGAAAGTTTTTTTATTGTTGGCAGTTATGATTGGTTTTAGTTCATGCCAGTCGAGAAGTAAACAAAACATAGAGCAGGAGGTAGAAGTTGACAGTTTGTCGACTAACCCAACTGAAGAGATAAAAATAATAACCGGAGTTGTAAAGGACGCTTCAATGAATAACTTTATGCTAATTACCTTGCAAGGAGATACACTCTTTATTAGTACAATGGATCAAGAGCCAAACGATGTAGCAGGCTTTGAGTTAGGAGATACGGTGAGAGTGAATTATATAGAAGAGGAGGAAGAACCCGGGTTAAATACTATACCGACCGCTCAAAAAGTGATTGTGATAGGAAAGAAAAACCGGAATCAATAAATAATTAATCTAACAATAACGTAGAATTATGAAAAAGAAAATGTTGGCAACAACTTTGTTGACAGGGCTATTGGCTGCATGTAGTGGAAACTCTGCTTCCGTCACAGGAGTATGGATTGAGCCTATCCCAGGAATGGAAGACCAAGTGCAGGGTATTAAACTGGAAGAAGGTGGTATTGCATCTTCCGTTAATATGGCTACATTAGTTTATAAAAATTGGAAGCAGGAAGGTGATCAACTGATTCTGGCAGGAAACAGTATTGGCAATGGGCAGACAATTGAGTTTATAGATACAATGAAGATAAAAAAAATAACGGCTGACTCGTTAGTTTTGGATAATCGGGGAATGGAGATTCGCTATGCGAAACAGAAATGATGTAATTTAATATGTGAACATACATTTCATCCAATAAATAAAAAAAGCTACTTCCCTTTTTATGGAATCAGGAAAGTAGCTTTTTTATATGATTCTAATACTGATTACAAAATATCCAAAGCCTTGAATGCTTTTACTAACTTCTCAACAGCACGGTCAATCTGCTCTTTTGTATGAGTAGCCATTAATGCCACACGCACCAATGTGTCTTGTGGAGCACATGCGGGTGGAATAACCGGATTTATGAATACCCCTTCATCGAAAGCCAGTTTAGTAACCATGAAAGTCTTGTCTGTATCACGTACATAAAGAGGAATGATAGGTGATTCGGTAGCACCGATTTCGAAACCTGCCTCACGGAAACGTTTCAAAGCATAGTTGGTAGCTTCCCACAGAGCTTCGAGTCTTTCCGGCTCATTCTGAATGATATGAAGAGCTTCTAAAGCAGATGCAGTAGCAGCCGGAGTATTGGATGCACTAAATATATATGTGCGAGCATTGTGACGCAACCAGTTGATGATAGAAGAGTCAGCAGCGATAAAACCACCGATAGAAGCCAAAGACTTGCTGAAAGTACCCATAATCAGATCAATCTCATGAGTTAATCCGAAGTGGTCACAAACACCGCGTCCCTGCTTTCCGAATACACCTAAACCATGAGCTTCATCTACCATGATAGTAGCATTGTACTTATGTTTCAAACGTACAATTTCAGGTAAGTTTGCCAAATCGCCTTCCATGGAGAATACGCCGTCAACGATAATCAGTTTTACTGAATCTGGATTGCACTTTTGCAGTTGCTTTTCCAAATCAGCCATATCATTGTGCTTATATTTTAATTGCTGGGAGAAGGAAAGACGACGACCGTCTACGATCGAAGCGTGGTCACGATCATCACAAATGATATAATCATTGCGGTCTGTCAATGCAGGAATAACTCCGGAATTAACTGTGAAACCAGTTGAGAAACAAAGCGCTTCATCTTTACCTACAAAGGCGGCCAGTTCTTTCTCCAGTTGGACATGCAGATCAAGCGTACCGTTCAAAAAACGTGAACCGGCACAACCGGAACCATACTTGTGCATGGCTTGTATACCTGCTTCAATAACTCTTTCATCTCCCGTAAGGCCAGTGTATGCGTTGGAACCGAACATCAACACTTCGTGTCCGCCCATTTCTACTTCTGTACCCTGTTTTCCTTCAATCTCACGGAAATATG